>CAJOPF010000128.1 GCA_905236205.1 Candidatus Gastranaerophilales bacterium | reverse complement strand
CGATATAAAAAATGTAAGTTGAAACAAATAACCAAATGAAAGGGATGTGTATATGTTAAAAAGAATCGAAGAACCAAGCAATAATATTTATAACGGCGTAGAATTCATTTTAAGAGGCGCTAAAAAACGCAGATCAATGGCTATGGCAAGCGCAAGAATGATGAATTCACAAACAAGTGTTCAACAAAAATTGGTTGCGGTTAAATAGACAAACCAGAAGATCTGCATGCGGTGTGGTAAATAAAGTGTAGAAGATGACCGTATGTGGTAATATTAAGAGATTAGAGATAGTTAAGATAGTTGAGAGTTTTATTTTAAGCGGAGTTGGTTACTCCGCTTTTTATTTTGTTATATAATGCTCTTATGAATATAAATGAATTAAAACAGCGAATTATTAAAAATAAGGAGTGTCTTTGACTTTAGTAATTTAGAAAAAGAGCTCAAAGAAACTGAGGATAAATTACAATCTCCTGAAGTTTGGTCTGACCAAAAGCTTGCGGGTGAATTAGGTCAAAAATCAAAAGAATTAAAAGAAAAAATTGAAAAAGTAAAACATTGGGAATCGGTTATTTCAGATGCGGAAGTTGCATTGGAAATTGGAGATGAAGATTTAATCAAAGAGACAGAAAATTTACTTGTCGATTTAGAAAAAGAACTTGATAAATTTGATTTTGAAAAAATGCTATCAGGCGAGTATGACAGTGCTGATGCAATATTGTCCGTAAATGCAGGAGCTGGCGGAACAGATGCTCAAGACTGGGCGGAAATGTTACTCAGAATGTACATGCGCTGGGCAGAAAAACACAATTGGAAAGTAAATTTGCTTGATAAATCAGAAGGTGATGAAGCGGGAATAAAATCCGCTACAATAAAAATTACGGGTAAATATGCTTTCGGGTATGCAAAAGCCGAAAGAGGTGTTCACAGGTTAGTTAGAATTTCACCGTTTAATGCAAACGGAAAACGTCAAACAAGTTTTGCAAGCTGTGAAGTATCTCCGATAATTGAAGATTACGAAAAAGAAATTGTTATTCCTCCCGAGGATATTGAACTTGACACCATGCGTTCGGGCGGTGCAGGCGGTCAAAATGTAAATAAGGTTGAAACAGCCGTAAGAATTGTGCATAAACCGACAGGAATTGTCATTAAATGTCAGCAGGAACGTTCACAATTGCAAAACAGAACTATTGCAATGGAAATGCTTGCCTCTAAATTGTTGGCAATTCGGCAACAAGAACATGAAAAAAAATTAGCAGAATTAAAAGGTGAAAATTTTGATATAAATTTTGGTTCACAAATTCGCTCTTATGTTTTTCATCCTTACAAAATGGTAAAAGACCACAGAACAGGGTACGAAACGGGTAATGTTGATTCTGTTATGGACGGTGATTTGGACGGATTTGTTGAAAGTTATTTGAAACAATAGGGAAATAAAAATGGCAGGGATATTAAATATTCAGTTAAAGTCGCTATTAGGCAATAAAGAAACAAATTTAAAAAAAGTGGAACATTATATAAAGTTTAATTCTGATAAAAAACTCGATTTAGTTGTAATGCCAGAATTTTTTTCCACTAATGTTCAATATGAGGATGAGCCTGAAGATGAAAATGGCGGTGATACAATAAAATTTATTCAAAATCTTGCAAAGCAATATAACACAAACATTGTTGCAGGGAGTGTTGTAAGAAAAGTCGGAGACAGTTTATACAACAGTTCCTTTGCAATTGACAGAACAGGTGAAATTATTGCTAAATACGACAAAATTCACTTGTATAATTATTTTGGCGGTCAGGAAGGAAGCAGTATAACTGAAGGTAAAAAAATAGTTACGGCAAGTTTTGATTTCGCAAAAGTCGGTTTGGCAATTTGTTTTGATGTCCGTTATCCTCTTTTGTTCAAACAGCTTGCAAAAGAAGGTGTCCAAATAATAACTTTGCCGACGGCATGGCCTGTACCAAAAGAGGTTTATGAGGATGAAAACAGTAAAAAATATGCTCGTGATATGTGGCTTGCAATTAACAGAACAAGAGCTTATGACAATATGGTTTATTTAGTTGTAAGTAATCAGACAAAAGATATGGGGGATTATCGTTTTGGTTTGGGCGGTTCTGCCATAATTTCACCTACTGCACAAGTTCTTTCTTATATTGAAGAAAAAGAAGGTGCAATTTATGCAGATATTGATGTTCAGGAAGTTAAATATCTTAAGTCTGTTTATCCAATTGCAAATATTGATTAAAAACCTGATTATATATACTTTTAATTGTGTTTTTTGTGGCACTTGCAATCATAGTAAGGACATTTGTCATTTTTTAAATTGAGTATTTCTGTGGTTATAAAATCAACATCAAAATTATAAATTACACTTAAATTTTTAACCCTTTCAAAATATATCATTTCTTTTTGAGGTTCTTCCAGAATTAAAACAAACATTGCTTTTTTGCCTGTCATTAGTTGATAATGTAGTGCTTGACCTATACTTTCAGCCCATTTATTTGAAAAATCAAATTCAACCGCGTGGATTAGTGTAAGGCAGTCAACGCGTGTAAAATCTTTGTTTTGATATTCTTCAATGCCTTTTTGGGCGCTACACCAAGCATGTTGATAAGAACTTTCACTATGCTTATGTTTTACATATTTGTACCCCTCGTTTGTATAATCATATTCAAATGCTTGAGCATAACAACAAAAATAAAAACTATAAAATAAATAAAATAACAGTAAAATTCTTATCAAAATAATTTTAAAACCTTTTATTTACAAGTATTAACGCTAAAAATAAGCGTGGTAGTCTATACATATAATAAGCTTGTCAGTCTATATTGTCAATATGAATACCAAAATATTAAAGAATTTCGGCACGCGATTAAAATATATAAGAAAAGAAAAAGGATTAACGCAAGAAGAACTTGCAGAGAAAGTTGGTATACATCCAACTTATGTTGGTAAAATTGAAAGCGGTAAAAGTAATTTATCTTTATTGATGATATTTAGAATATCGCGTGCGTTAGGTATAAAATTGTACGAAATGTTTGAATTTGATAATTAAAGATAATCAAAATTTTTAAATGAATTTTACATGACAAATTTGTAGTAAAATGCCTACCACAGACGCAATTAAAAAGTAATAAAGCGGATTTTTTTTGAACTTAAAGCTTAATGCAAGTAAGAAGATAAAAAGCATTATTGCAGGAAGATTTGTTATATGTTCTTTTATAAATCCCAGACCAACTGCCGTTAACAGTCCGCAGCCTGCGGGTTTGAGAGAATACAGAGTTGATTTTATCCAAAAATTTTCATTGAACTTTTTTAGTAATTTTGAAACAAAAATTACTAAAATAAAAGAAGGTAAAACAAGTGAAAAGGTTGCTATAATGCCGCCCAAAACCCCAAAAGTCTGAAAGCCCGCAAAGGTTGCCATATTAGCTCCGACAGGTCCGGGGGTAATCATTGATATTGCCATCATATTTGTTAGTTGGTCAGAGGTATACCAGTTATAATCATTTACAAGCTGGTACAAAAACGGCACTGTTGCGTAACCGCCTCCGACGGAGAATACACCCATTTTAAAAAATTCATATATCAAATGAAGAAGCGTTGTCATTTTTTACACCTCTTTTCAATATACTTAACCGTAATTCCAAAAATTATTGAACCTATTATCAATAAAACGGGTGAAACTTTTAGAAATAAAGATAACAGGCATGTTGCTAAAAAAATTATCCAAGTTGCAATATCATAAACGCTGTAATTCCACATTTCTTTTATTGTAAGAAAAATAAGTATAATAACGGCAATTCCGACACCCCAAAAAATACTTTGTATATAAGAGATTTTCAACAAAAAATCAATAATTGAAGCGATTAGTAAAATAGAAATTATCGGTGAAGTTATAATTCCCGTAAGAGCAAGAAAAGCTCCTGTCTTACCTCTTAGTTTGTAACCTACAAAGGTAGATATATTTGCAGCTATAATTCCAGGAATAGTTTGACTTAAAGCATAAAAATCAGTTAATTCTTCCTGAGTAATCCAATTACGTTTTTCAATTAAATTTTTTTGCATTAAAGGAACAATAACATACCCGCCGCCTAACAGTTGAACTCCGAGAAGAAAAAATTCCCAATATAAGTCTTTTAAAGAAATTTTCATAATCAGATTATATCAAAAATATATTGTTAAACATTTTTTATTTTTATTGTCAAAATGTTTTCATTATCTTTGTGTTCATACTCAATATCATCAGCGTATTGTTTTACGATATAAATGCCAAGTCCCCCTTTATCACGATTTTCCGGAGACATATTCAAATCAGGATCAGGTTTTTCTAGAGGATTATAAGGAGTACCTCTATCAATAAACCGTAATATCACATCATTATTTTGAATATCAAATTTAACCGTTATTTCACCGCTTTCATTTTCTTCGTAAGCGTAGAAGCAAACATTTGTATATAATTCTTCGGCAATTAGTTCCAATTTATACTTTAAGCTGTCATTCAGTTTAAATTTATCGCAAATATTTACAAGCCATTTATTAAATTCTTTGTAATTTTCTCTTGTTGCAGGTGTCTTATAAGAATATTCTTCCGTTTTAAATCCGTTGTATTTTAAAATTAACATAGTAATATCATCATTTTGCTGAACGCCGTTTGCGTATTCTTTAACGTTTTGTTTAATCCCTTTTATAATGTTTTCCACACTATCATTTTTAAATTCATTTATTGTTTCACATAAGCGATTTTCGCCGTATAGTTCACCATTTTCGTTAATAGCTTCCGTTACACCGTCTGTGTAAAATAATAAGGCATCATTGTTGCTTAATTGACATTCGCTAACCGTAAAATCTGCATCGTCAAATGCTCCCAACACAATATTTGTTTCAAGTTTTTTATATTCAAATTTATCATTACCATTTTTTATTAGTGGTGGATTATGACCGCAATTTATGAAAGTTAACTTGCCGTTATATGTATCTAAAATTCCGATAAGCATTGTTATGAAAAAGCCGTATTTGTTGTTTGAACAAATTTTTTGATTGATTATTTTAATCATTTCTGCAGGATTACTTTCCGCAAAAGCAGCATCATTGATTAGTGTTTTTGCTGTCATCATAAATAAAGCCGCAGGTACGCCTTTTCCCGATACGTCTGCTATTAAAAACATCAATTTGTTTTCGTCTATAAAATAAAAATCATAAAAATCTCCGCCGACTTCTTTTGCAGGTTCCATATCTGCATAGATATCTATTTCCGCTCTTTCGGGGAAAGGAGGAAATTTGTTCGGCAGGCTTGATAATTGAATTTTTTTTGCAAATCCTAATTCGGATGCAATTCTTTCTCTGTCCTGTGTGATATTTTTAATATCGGTTGTCATTTTATTAAATGCTTGAGCTAATTGAGCAAATTCCAGCGGTTTTTCAATAGTTATTTTTTCTTCTAAATTTCCGCTACCAATGCTTTTAGCTATATGGCTTAATTTATCAATCGGTTTGTTAATGTTACGTTTTAAACCTATATACAGTAATATAGTGATAACTACGCTTGTTAGCATTAACAAAATAAATAATGCGAATACGTGCTTGTATAAAACAAAGAATAATTCATGTTTTGGAACATTAACTATCAAAATCATTCCGTTATCAAGTGTTTTTACATACGGAATATATTTTTGTCCATGATAAGTGAAATAAGTTATTTTAATTAAATTTTCATTATACCAAGGAATATTTTTTAAAGATTTACCTATAATTTTGTCGTCATCAAGGTATTTGTCATTACAAGCAATAACATAATCGTGTTTTTTATCTGCAAAAAGAGCAAAACTGTTCGGTGTAGGTTTTATTTGTGAAACTGATTTAATAATAGAACTTATTTCCCAGTCAACGGTTGATATACCAACAAGTTTTTTGTCAACAAAAATTCCTGAGCCTGCTGTAACCATTAGTGTATTGCTTCCTTCTTTCTCAAAATAAGGAAGTGACCATGCAATGTTATTTTCAGGCGTAATTTGACTTATTATCTCTTTATACCAATTTTTATCAGGATAATTATATTCTTCCGTATTAAATTGTTTGTCTACAACAACTTGATTAGATTTATTTCTGTAAGCGTAAATCCCGAATAATCGTTTCAAAGGGTCTACTATAAAAGGCTTAAACCAAATACCACCGCCAAGTGAATTTTCATAATTTTCAAAAACTCTTATAATTGTAGGTTCTGCAACGGAAGGATTTTTATCTATCTTATAAAACAATTCTCCATGCAAAGCTAAATCTCTAGCATTATTTTCAATTTCAATAACTTTTTCATTTATATTTTTTGCAAATACGGATATTGAAAAAGAGGTACCATGGATAATCAGAGTTTTACCGCTTTTTAAATAAATATAGCTAAATATACTTAAAACGAAACATAGCGTTATAAGCATCAAAATTGATATTAAATTGATTTTTGACCTGATAGTAGCGAACATATAACTAAATAATTTTTAAGAACTTATCAAAACCTGTCATTTTAATTACGTCTAAAACTTGTGGTTGCGCTTTAATAATTCTTATTTCACAAGTTTTATTTAATTTTTGATACAGTTCCAAAAGAACCCTAAGACCAATACTTGCGATATAAGTTATTTGTGAAAAATCCAAAATTAAGGCCTTAATGTTATCCATTTCATCAATAGCATCATTTATAGCCATTCCATATTCTGCAGAACTGTCTATATCAAGTTTGCCTTCGTATTTTACAAATAAGTTTGATTCTAAATCTTTTTTAATATCTACACTCATAAAACTCTTCCTTATAATTTTTAATAAATCTATTTTAACATAATAAATAAAAATTATGTATTCAATCTAAATTTTTTAAATAAAGTTCTTCAAATAACACTACCACAAGTGCTGCAACAGCAGGTGCAAAAATTACGCCTATCACGCCCATAAATTTTGCGGCTAACAGTAAAAATAAAAAGACTACAAGCGGATGAAGTTGTAAAAATTTACCAAAAACAAACGGTCTTACAAAATTATTTTCCGTAATTTGCGCTATTGCAAATATAATGAGAACTGCCATAATTGTTTCAAAACCAAATTGATATGTCGTGATAAGACAAACTATAAGAGCAAAGAAAGGACCTACTATCGGTACTATATCAAAAACTCCCGTTATAATGCCCAATAACAAAGCGTAATGTATGTGTAAAATTTCTAGTCCTAACCACATAACAAAGCCAACACCGAACATGGTCGTAATTAGTGCTATTAAGTATCCGCCCATTTTATTAGAAATGATTAAACCTATTTCTTCTGCTTTGTTGCGTAAATTACTTGGAAAAACATGTAAATAAAAATTTTTAATTCTTGTTTTATCGCAAACCATATTGAATATTATGATTATGGATATTAACATATAAATTACCGCAGAACCGATGTTCTTACTTATATTTAGAACATTGTTTAAAATATCTGCTGAAGAATTTGAAGCCGTATCCATTATGTTGTTAAAATCAACGGCAAACGTACTAAAATGATTGAAAAATGGTATTTTTAAAAGGTAATCGTCAAATTTGTCAACGTATTTAGGAAAATTTACCGCAAATACTTTTATTTCCTGTAAAGAAATTGTACAAACAGGAACAAAGATTAGCAAAACAATAGCCAAAAGTCCAAAAATTACTATATAAGTTGCAATTGTTCTTGGCATTTTCTTTTCCAATTTATCTACAATCGGATTTATTGAGCAAGATATAACAAAACATGCAAAAAACATTATTGCGATGTCCTGACAAGTTACCAAAAAAATCAAAAATAATAAAAATACAACAGAAAAAATTATGTTTTTATAATTAAAGTACTTATTAAAAAATCCTCAAACATACCCATACCTATATAATAATGAAATTATTTTCCATTATAACTCAAAAAATTTTTAACTAAATATTCCGTGCATAAATTGTTTTACAAATTCATGAACACTTTCTTGAGTTTTTAGCGCAATACACGTGTTTACCAAGCCGATAAAAGTCCATGCAAGTCTTTTTTCGGCTCCTTTCATGTTTCCGTGGATACGAGCCATTGATTTGAACATCTTTTCCAATATTTTATATTGAACAGAGTTAAAATCAACGGCAATTTTACTTAGCGTTCCGCAGTCAGGGGCAAATGTTGCATTAAGAACCATTTTATAAAAATTTTTGTTCTTTTCTGCAAATTTTAAATAAGTCTGTGCAACATTTGTTAACGTCACAATAACGTCTTTTTCGTATATTTTTGGGTGGGGTAAATAATGTGAATTAAGCTCTAAAAGTCCGTTTAATTTTGCATAATTCACATTTAAAAGTTCTTTCAAAACGCCTTCTTTACTTTTAAAGTAATAATATAAGGTTGGTTTTGTTATTCCTGCTTTTTCACATAATGTTTGTACGCCCACAGCGTCGTAACCATGCTTGGAAAACAGGTCTAATGCTATATCAAGTATTTTGTTTTTATTATCTTGATTTGTCATAACATGATTATTATATACCGAACGGTATATAATGTCAAGTAAAATTTCATATAAATAGAGGATTATTTATTTATATATATTTTTTAGAATGTATATGTGGAATGGTAATTAAAGATTTTAATCTTTGGGGAGAACGGATATGGCTATTAGTATCAAAATCGTAAATGATTATGTGGATGAAGAATTTGAACCGCAAAACAATGGTGAAATTTCTGAATCAATTACTCAAAATTGGACAGAACAAGCATTGGAATGTTACCAATTAGGTTGTGATTGTTCAAGATGTTCTATTTCAAAAGGAAAATATTCTTTTGTATGTCAAATGCCAAAAGTTGTAAAAATTCTTTTGAAAATGGGCAAACCTACAACAAGTATAAATTTAGCAAACGCTTAATTAAATTTGTTCATTAAATTTTGAGCGGCAGTAAGCATGGGGTCAATACTGGTTGAAAATGGCGGTGAGTAAGTTATATCGTTGCCAAAAAACTCTTGTATTGTCATTTTTGAGAGTAATGCACTCGTAAGTGTATTGATTCTTTTATCAACATCGCCTTGACCTATACCTTGTGCGCCAAGAATTTTTTTACTGTTTTTGTCTGCTGTAAGTTTAATTATAATGCTTTCAACATCAGGCATGTAGCCTGCTTTATCATTTTTTCTAACGATAACGGAAACGGGTTCAAATCCGTATTTGAGTGCCTGTTTTTCCGTTAGACCTGTCATTGACATTGTAAAATCAAAATATTTTGTAACTGCTGAGCCTAAAACGCCCTCAAATTCATCTGTTTGTCCCGAAACATTTAAAGCACAGCATCTTCCCTCTTTATTCGCTGTTGAACCAAGCGGAATCCAGCAGGGTTTTTGTGCAACTATGTGATATTTTTCTGTGCAATCTCCGCAGGCATAAATATCTTTTATATTTGTTTCCATTTTTGAATTTACTTTTATCGCACCAGTTTCGCCAAGTTTAATACCCGTATTTTGTGTTATTTCTACATTTGGTTTTATTCCTGCAGAAATGACAACCATGTCGGTTTGAATTTCTTTTCCGTCGGATAATATTATTTTTTGAACTTTTTCTTCGCCTTCAATAGACGTTATTGTTTGATTATTTATAATTTTTACCTGTTCTAAATTTTTTTGTATAACGTATTTTTGTATTATTTGAGCCAAATCATTATCAAAAATGGACATAATAGCTTCAGAGGACTGAATTAAACTGATATAAAGTCCTTGTTTTACAAAGGCTTCGAGAAGTTCTATGCCTATATAACCTCCGCCGAGAATTACGGCTTTTTTGTTTTGTAAAACAGCATTTTTAATGGCAATTCCGTCTTCAATTGTTCTCAGAGTAAAAACATTTTGTAAATTTACCCCCTGAATGTCAGGTACATTTGGTCTTGCGCCTGTTGCGATAATCAATTTGTCGTAATTATCGGTAAATTCTTCTTTTGTTTGTAGATTTTTAATGAGAATTTGTTTTTTATCGGGGTAAATTTTTTCGACAAAATGTTTTGTAAAAACTTCAATGCCCTGTTTTTTAAAATCTTGAGGAGTTCTTATAACAAGTTTGTGAACATCTTTGAATGTTCCTGCAATATAGTATGGCAGACCACATTCCGAATAAGAAATGTTATTGTCGGCTGTATATATAATGATTTGCCAATCCGGTTTAAGCCGTTTTAATTTTGCTGCCGCTTTGGACCCTGCTGCAACTGCTCCTATAATTATTACTTTCATAATTAAATTTTAAAATTTAGAAGAATTTTTACTATTGCTTATCAGGGTATTTTTACGGTAGTATAATTTTTCCTTCGACTTCTTTTTCTATGTTGAGAGAATTGTTTAAACTGTTTGCAAGTTCTGCGGCTGTGTTTGCCGTATAAAACCGACCGCGTGTCGTAAGTGCAACACATTCCAGTTGTGAAATATCGTCGGAATTGCTTATGTCGTAAGCTATTACATCTATTTTTACATCAGGGTAAAATCTTAAATTCTTCGTTATAAATGTGCAGGGACTTTCGTCACAGTTTTCTCCGCCGTCTGTCAATAAGATTATATGCTTTTGTCCGTCAAATCCTTTAAAATCTTTATCCAAAGCGGATTTTAATGAATAAGTTATAGGTGTCATCCCCATAGCACGTGTTTTTTCTATTTGATTTGCGACCAAATGATTTCCGCCTTTTGTTACAGGAACCATTAGTTTTGAAGCCTTGCAGCTGTCATAAGGAGTTATTCCTATTCTGTATCCGTAAGCTCTCATTCCGACAGGGGTTTGAGAACTGATTTTTGGCAAAATTTCACGCATTGTATCAAGCATTATATCAACTTTTTTTCTTGAGTTTAGAAATTCGTTCATACTGTTGGAAAAATCAAGTATAAATAGCGTTTGTTCATTTTTTACTTCAACATCTGGATTATTCGGGGCTTGAACTCTGTAACTTTCTGCAAACACTATATTTACGCATAAAATAATTGAACAAATTAAAATAAAATTTTTCATCATAATTATAATTTAAACCTCATTTGAAAACTTTTAATCCGCCAATTATCAAATCTTCGTGCTAAAATTTATGTATGGAAGCAAGAGAAAAAATTTTAGAGGCAGAAAAAGCCGTTGAGAAACAATTTAAAGAAATTGAAAGAATAAGAGATTTTAATCAAAGAAAAGTCTTGAAAGCGTTTGTGGATAATAAAGTTGCGCCAGAACATTTCTATACCGTTTCGGGTTACGGACATGACGATTTAGGTCGTGAGGTTTTAGACAAAGTTTATGCGCAGGTTTTTTGTGCCGAAAAAGCAATTGTAAGAACACATTTTGCGACAGGTACGCACACACTTGCATGCGCATTATTCGGTAATTTACATCATGGCGATAAATTAGTTTCTGTTGCAGGAACTCCTTATGATACTATGAGAGAGGTTATAGGGCTTACGGGCGGTGAACTTTCAAAAAAAAATTCGCTTATCGGAAACGGTATTCTGTATGATGAAGTACCGCTTTTAAACGGTGATGAGATTGATTTTGAAGCGTTAGAACAAAAAATTGATGATACTGTAACAATGGTTTTAATTCAGCGTTCAAGAGGGTATGACACAAGAAAATCCTTAACAATTGATGTTATAGAACGTATTTGCAAGGTTGTAAAAGCAAAAAATCCAAACTGTATTTGTTTTGTAGACAATTGTTACGGCGAATTTACCGACACAAAAGAGCCGATAGAAGTCGGTGCTGATTTAATAGGCGGTTCGTTAATCAAAAATCCAGGTGGCGGACTTGTTGAATGTGGCGGATATATTGCAGGAAAAGAAGAACTTGTTGAGGCTTCTGCCATAAGGCTTACTGCCCCTGGGGTTGGCTCAGAATCAGGAGCAATGCTTAATCAACACAGGTTAATTTTTCAAGGCTTTTTTATGGCTCCGTCAATTGTTGCCGATGTTTTAAAAGGTATGACACTTGCCGCAAAAGTGTTTGAGGATATGGGATTTATTTCATCTCCAAAATATGATGACAAGAGAACGGATATTATTCAAATTATTACGTTTAATGTAAAAGAGCCGTTAATTGAATTTTGTAAAACTGTTCAGTCTTTATCGCCGATAAACGGATATGTAACTCCTGTGCCTGAGTTGATTCCGGGGTATGTAGACGATGTTATTATGGCGGGTGGAACGTTTATTGAAGGTTCCACGATAGAACTTTCCGCAGACGGACCTATAAGGCCGCCTTATGCCGTTTATATGCAAGGCGGGCTTAATTATGCGCATATTAAAATTGCAATAGAAGAAATTTACGACAAATTACATAATCATAAGTAATTCTCGAATAACTTTTGTTGCAACTGCCGTTGATACTCCTGATGCATCATAATCAGGTGCCAATTCAACTACGTCTGCTCCGACAATTTCAAAATCTCTTAAATATTTAAACCAGCCGATTAGTTCTTTAAACGTAAATCCACCAGCTTCAGGCGTTCCTGTTCCTGACATAACACTTGTATCTAAAACATCTAAATCAACTGTTACGAAAACTTTTTTGTTTTTAAGACAATCCAAATCAGAATAAGAATGGCAGAGAGTGTTATATTGTTTCATCAAATCCCATTCTTCTTTCATTCCCGAACGAATACCTACTTGTTTGAGGTTTTCAAATCCTATAATTTTACCGATATGGTACATCACAGCGGAATGAGACATTTCTTCGCCTAAATATTCTTTTCTTAAATCCGTATGAGCATCAAAATGAATTACAGCAACGTCTTTATGTTTGCTGTATACTCCTTTAAATTCAGGTAAAGTAACTAAATGTTCTCCGCCGATACCGAAAACTCTTTTACCGTCAGCATAAATTTGTTTAACATTTTCTTCAATGATATCAAGAGATTTTTTTGTATTACCTAACGGAAATTCCAAATCGCCACAGTCATTGAAATTGACATCATTTAGGTCTTTATTAAACTCAGGAGAATACTCTTCCAAACCCCAGCTTGCAAGACGCAGCATTTCGGGAGCAAAGCGTGAGCCTGAACGGTATGAAACCGTTCCGTCAAAAGGCATTCCGAGCATAACTATATCTGACGAATTATAATCAGGATTTTGTCCCATCCATGTTCTGTATAAAAACGGGCCTTTAAGCATATATTCTCCTTAGTAATCGTTTATTGTATAATCTGTTTCTCTTAATGTAGGTTTTGTTCTGATATATGGAACAGAATTTAGGTCTTGTTTTATTGTCGGTTCAGGAACGGTTTCTACTTTTTCTACTTGAGTATTATTGATAACTTGTTCTTTTTGCGGTTGCTCTGCATTAACATTTTTATCTTTTTTAAAGAAATTAAATCCTGATTTTTTAGTTTTTTGAGATTTTAATTCTGTTACAGGTTCAACCTTTGTTGCATATTTTTCCTGCAATTTTAAGTTATGTTCATAATTTACTTTTTGTAATTCTGCTTTTTGTTTTTGAAGTTCGTATTTATTTTCAAGTTTCATTTTTTCTTTTGCAGCGTTAAGTTCTTGTTTTTGTTTTGCTTTTTCAAATTTTATTTGTTGCTTTTGTTCCTGTATATAAAGCTTTTCATTAAATTTATCCTGCATTATATCCATTTTTTTGTCGGTAGGTAAAGCATTGTATTCTTTTTTGTTTTTAATAAATGCTTTTACGTCTGCTCTTCTTGAGCGTCCCCAGCGTGCAAGAGCTTTTCTTGACCTTACAGCAGTTCTTTTGGAATCAATTTTTATTTTGTCAATTGAAACATAGTTAGGTTTTACAATTTCAGGATGTAAATTCAAATTTGAGTATTCGGAAATGTTCATAAGAACAAGTTGTGTTTCCTGAACAATTTGTGGTGCAAGGAATTTTGTTGAATATTTGTTTACTTTTTCCAATTGTTCGGAAGCATCATTGAACGTTGTCGCAATAATTCTGTTTTCGCGAGAGCTTATAAGTTTTTGATAATTATGTTTCCACAATATTGACTGATTGTTTGCATCAACAAGAGTTACCTGAGTTGTAAGCCTGTATGCGGGGTCAATAACTGTTGCTCCGGGGATATTCAGAGCATCCCAAAGTGTACGCCTTGTAAAATAATTTTGAGCGTCCATATTACAGTTTATCAACAATATCTGTTTAACTTTAAAAGTTGATGCAAGTCTTTGTATCATGCTGAAATCAATTGTATAATTGTTTTTATAGTCAGATAAAAATTTTTGTACATCTTTTTTGTATCTGAAGTTTTCAGGTCTTTCAAAATAACTCTTTATTTGATTGATTTGAATGGCAGACATATTAGGTTGTTTGTTATAGTAATTTATTATGTCTGTGCTTATTAAATTAGCAGATTGTTCAAAAATTAAATATTCTTTTTCTTTAACAAACAAATCCGTCGGCAGTACCAAAAAATTAAATTTAGCCGCCTGACATTGATTTATCGTTAAAAAGAAAATTATTAAAATAAGTCCCAAAATTTTTTTCATGATAGAATTATATCATATTCTTTTGCATAGTGCTAATTATTAAAAAGGAGTTAACAAATGGATTACAATGAACTAATGGAACGCGCAAAACAAGCAAGTGAGAATTCGTATTCTCCGTATTCACATTTCCCTGTAGGTGCTTGTGTTTTGGCTGAGAGCGGAAAAGTATATGTCGGAACAAATGTTGAAAATGCTTCTTACGGTGCAACAATATGCGCAGAACGCAGTGCAATTGTAAATGCAATAGTTAACGGAGAAAGAAAAATTACTGCAGTTGCAATTTACGGACCAAAAATGAAAAGGTGTGCGCCTTGCGGACCTTGCAGACAGGTAATTGACGAATTTCGTTCAGAAAAAGGTGTAGATATTATTCTTGAAGGTGATAACGGCGAATTGGAAATTCATACAATTGATGAATTATTACCTTTAAGTTTTAATCTATAATACTTATATGTTCATTTTTGAGTTTATAAAAAAATTTTGGTACAAAACTTACAGAGAACCAAAAATTCTCGAAGAAGAAAAATGTATCAAGCAATATGATGCAACGGACAATTCACCTGATTTTATTGAGGATTACGAATCTTGTGAACATGTTTTTATGCCGATAGACAGTACGGGTGAAGTGTTAGCTTGCACAAAATGCGGTATTCTTGCAAATAAAGATGATGTTTATAAAAAGAATTTCTTTGAACGAAAAGAAATTTAAGATTGGAAGATAAATTTATTATTTTCTATGCTTGTTAATATGTAAACAAATGTAAAATTTAATAATGATAATTTAAAGTTTGAAATGACATCTACCGAAATTAAAGATATGACAAACTTAAGAAAATATTCAAGAGAGTGGTTTGCACAAAATAGCTCTCAACAACAAAAAGAAGCTATAAATAAGTATTCGGAAAAATTATTTCAGGATACGAGAAAAGATGGTGCTTTGCCTACACAAATTTTCAATTATGATACATTTGTGGGTGATAAAGCATCTGTTTTAGGCCGCTTTAAAGAATTGCAAAAAGATGAAAAAAATAAAAAAGAGTGTGATTTAATAAATCGTTTTGGCGGAGTTGAAAGTATTTTTAATATTATTGATGCAAATTCTGACGGAGTGGTTTCAGGCGAAGAACTTTCAGGTATATCTGCTGTTGATACACCTGAATGGTGCAGAGAGAACAGTACTTTTTCAGTAAATGATTTACATCACGTTTATTGGAATTATATGGAAGCACAAGGTGCTGAAGTTGTTGAAGACGGAAATACAGCAACTTATAAATATAAAGATGGTTCGGAAGTTGTTATCAAGACAGATGATAATGGAGAATTGGTTTCTAAAAAACAAACTTATTTTACTTTTAACGGTAAAGTTCAGAAGGAAATCAGTTGGGATTATGAAACTAAAACAAAAACAACATTGGAATTTGATTCAAAGGGCAGGGTACAAAAAGAAGTTATAGACAAACAAGGAAATGTTGATGACAGAACAACTTCAACAGAATTTTTGCGTGGTGGCAGAAGAAATGTTACCGTAAGTACAGCAGGAAGAACTCAGCAAATATCTTACGATAAAAAAGGTAATATTATTAAGGAAAGTGAAGAATTTAAGTACAACATTGACGGTGTTATAGATGATATATATCAAAGAAATGTTGGTGATTGCTGGTATTTAAGTGCCGTAAATTCGTTGAAAAGTACCGAAAGTGGCAGACAAATGATACAAGATTCAATTACAAAAAATGATGACGGCTCGGTAACAGTAACTTTGAAAGGTGTAAATAAATCATACACATACACGCCTGAACAAATATGCTCACGTCAATATTTAACTACGGATAAGTTATATTCAAAAGGCGATGATGATATGGCATTGTTTGAAATGGCAATGGCAGATTGCAGAATAGAAATGCTGGAAGAAAAAAATGAAGAATATATCAAAAAGTTTAATTTGCAAAAAACAAAAATAACAGATCCGCTTACAGGAGGCGGTCATAAAGAAGGAATATTCTGCTTGACAGGTGTAGATGCAGAATCAAAACACAAAAACGAAGATAAACAAGATTTTATAAATAAAAAATTAAAAGAACCCAAACGATACGCATTAGTTTGTAATTTCCAACAGTCGGATGATTTGTTTGGTTACAGCGTTCAAGAACCGTCAAAAACTAAAATAGTAAAAAATCACACATATAGCATAAGTCGTGTTACAGAAGATACCGTATATGTTGTAAATCCTTGGAATTCTTCAGAAGAACTTGCATATCCAAAAGAGAAATTTCTTAAAAATTCAAAAGTAATAACTCTTGCGGATTTTGGCAGCGCAGCTACTGTTTTGTAGACGTTTGATTAACATTCAACTCTTGAAGTGCTCAATGCCTGTTGTAACCATTGCAATTTCGTATTTGTCACATTGTTCTGCAATTTTTTTATCTTCAACAGCTCCGCCTGATTGAATTATCAAAGCAATTCTGCCTTTTGCAGCCAAATGAATTACATCTGCTGATTTGATAGCACTGTCTGTTGCTATAACGGCATCTTTTGTACTGTCGCACGCATAATCCATTGCCCCTTGGCAAGCTTCCGCAAAGGATGTTTCACCCTGACCTATTGCTATTGTTTTAAAATCTTTTGCTATAACAATTGCATCAGATTTTGCGTATTTTGCAATTTTAAAGGCAAAAATAGCATCTTCCAGCTGCTCTTGTTCCGGTTTCTTTTTTGTTTGAACTTTAAATGAATCTTTTTTAAAATCCGCTCTGTCGGAATCTTGTTGTAAAATACCAAAAGGAGTGATTTTTAACTCTTGTGAAACCGATATTTTTATATCTTCCAGCGGTGTATTTATTTTAATCAATTTTAAAGATTCTTTTTTCTTTAATATTTCCAGTGCTTCTTTATCGTAACCAATGGCAAGAACAAGTTCAAATTGGCTTTGCACAATTTTTTTTGCAGTTCTTTCGTCAACAATTTTTGAAAATCCTATACAAGAATTTAGTGAACCTATTGGATTGCTGTCAACTGTTTTTGCGTAGGAATCAACCAAAGTTTTTCCCAGCGCAGCTCCGCAAATTAGTCCTGATTTTGTAATTGCGGTTGCAAAAACATCAAAAAATTCACCCAAGATTTCAATAAGTGTTGTCATATCTAGGTAATTTCTGTATGAAAGTTCTTCTCCGTTCAACAGTTCCCAGTCAACAGAACTGTCGTTTTTATATATACAAGCTGATTGATGCTTGTTTTCGCCAAATTTAAAATCTTTTATTTTTTCCAAATTTTCTAACATT
>CAJOPF010000127.1 GCA_905236205.1 Candidatus Gastranaerophilales bacterium | reverse complement strand
TATATTATTATTCCTTATTTATATAAAGGATTTTTTTATAAAAATATTGCCTTTCTAATAATAACGCAAGTTTCGGATTATTCAGGTGGACAAGCATTTTTATAATAAAAAAGGTGCAATAAATTCACCTTTTAAAAACAATATTATAAATTTAGTATCTTTATGAATCAGAAGAATCGCCTTTTCCAAACAAACTCGGACAGCTTGATGGAGTTACAGCATTTACTATGTTATTAAGTACTGTATGATACCATTTAAAACCACCTTTACCTACATCATACATATAAGAACTGTTTTTAGCTTCTGATGCGGCGTCTTTATTTTTGGAATTTTTATCAAAACTGTCGCTTGTTACAGATTTTTTCTTGACAATTCCGGATGTTGTCAAATTTCTTGCATTAGTGGCCGCTTTCATTTGATTATAATATAAGCCAATATCAAATTGATTGTTCTCATCATTAAAACTTAAACTCATAAGTTACACCTCATATTTTTTATTTTATAGTGCATATATCGGTTTTGAAATTCAAAACTTTATTGTTTATTTTTTCAAAATTGTATTATATCAGATATACTATTTAAGTTTCAGCTTATTTACAATTCGATTTTACATTCATTAACAATTAAACCCAAAAAAGAAAATAGCATTTTTAAATACTGTTTTCTAAAAATAATACAACTTTGTAATACCACAAAGCCAGCATTTTAGTATTTTATAGAGTTTCCAACAATTTGTCTATTTTGTCAGCAACATTACCCCAAAAACCATTCGTTTTTACTGTTTGAGCAGTTTCTTCTGGGCATTTCAAATTCAAATTGTTTGAATCGAAAACCTTGCCAAGACCTTCTCCAAGCACAGCAGAATTAAAATCTCTTCCGATACTTATTGTATTTTTTGCAATTAAAATATTTGTGTTTTTCTTCGCATTATTATTTGCTTTTATTTGATTGTAATTGGCACCCAGATTAAATTGGTTGTTATCATTGTTAAAACTGATATTCATAAACCGAACTCCTATTTTTACTCCGTAGCATTTGTGTCGGCTTTTTGGGTTTAAAACTTTATAGCAAAAATTTATAAAATAATACGGTATCGAGTATTATACTTGAGTTTTAACCTATTAAAAATCAGATTTACAATTGTTACAATTAAGCTGCTAATTCTGCATTTAATTCTTTAATAAGTTTTTCATTTTGAGTTTTTTTAGCAAATTCTATTGCTTTTTTCAATAAAATTTTACCTTTTTCGCCTTTATTGTAATCTATCATAAGCTGACCTGCTTTTTTGTAGTTTACGGCAACTTTTTCGTCAACGCCCGCATCTTTGTAATTTTTTACAGCATCAGAATAATATTTTAACGCCTCTGTCGGTTTATTAAATTTGTCATACGCAGTTGCTATTGTACTTGATACAAAGCCTTTGTTTTTCAGGTCTTTAGATTCATCAGCAACGACTTTTGCATCTTCGTACACATTAAAAGCTTCTTTGTCGTACTTATCCGCAAAAATATCACCTATTTTTGTTAAAGATTTTATTTGAGCTTTAAAATTATCTGTTTCACCTGCAAAAGATATTGCTGCCATGTAATGTTCTATGGCAGGTTTAAATTGATTTACGTCATCATAAATTTGTGCCATAGCATAATGAGCCTTAACTTTTACATTATCGTCAGTTGCAATTGTAGCTGCCGTATTATAATTTTCTAAAGCTAAATTCAAATCATCTTTACTGTCATAGATTTTGCCTATTTCAAAAGAAATTTTTGAATGAGCATCAACGTCATTAACCTCTTTTGAACGCTCAATTGCCTTTTGATATGTAGAAATGGCCAAGTCATCGTTACCTTTTTTATGAACATTTCTGGCTTGAGCAAATAAATTTTTAAGAACCGCATCCATTTTAGGTTTTTCAGGTTCTTGCGGTTTTACCGAAGTCTCAGAATTAGCAACCTGCGGTGTTTCTTCTGCTTTTTTGTTGTCATCAGGCATCTGAACAAGAAATGCCTCATTTATATCATCGGTATTATATTTATAATCAACTTGTTGTAAGAATATTGCTTCAACCCAATTTTCCACAACTTTTGATTCTTTATTCAAAGTTGCCGAAATATATTGGTCCAAAAGCCCCGCAGCATTACGTAAATTAGACTGAACTGTTTTGACATTAGCATTATCTTTTTTTGTTTGTTTTTCAACAAGAGTAAGATACATGTTAACATCTTCAAAAATATCTTCAGGTGTACCTATTGCGTGAGCTGTATTTTTAAAATCACCAATAACTTGAGCAATATTGATTTTAGGGCTGATTAAACCTGTTTTTTTTACTTCTTGCGTTTCGGAAGATGCACTTGCAGGTTGAGCAGTAGTATTTCCTTTAACCGCGCCGCTTTGTGCATTATTTATTCTTGAATTATTTATTTGCGGTTTGTAAGCATAAGAATTATTCGCAACATGTTGTTGCTTAGGGTTTTTACCGTCTTGCAAGTCTTGAACATATTGTAAACCTTTACTTTGGGCAAGATTTGTACTGCCGCTCTCACCTTCAGCCTGCGCGGTTTGCTTATTTTTATCCTCGTCCTCTTTGCGTTTTACGGATTGTCTGTTTTGCGGTGTAATCCGCGGTGTAATCCTCATTGAATCAAACAATTGCTTATCCTCGCTCTTATGCCATAATACAATATTCTTTAGCCCCTTATGAACAGGGTAGAGTAAATTTCATACTTTTATATGACAACTAATGTTTAATAAAAAAAAATCAAAAGTCATTATATTTTTTAATAAACTTAACCAAAAATTTTACGAATTTTCAGTTATGTAGTATAATCTGATATACACAGATATATTCATTAAATTTGAGGGTGTCCATGGGCTTATTTGATAAATTCAAAGACCTAAAAAATCAGGTTAATCAAGTTGAAAATCACTTATACAGCGGCAAAAGAGATTTTCTTGAAATTTATGAACGTAACGCCCAATTGGAAATGGAAATTGAAGAAAGAACCAACGAGCTGAACGAAGCAAACAGACGTATGTTAACGTTACAGCACATTTGGGAAATGATGAATTCTTCAAAACCTCTTTCAAGTATTCTTGATACAACAGTAAATAACCTTCAAGACGAATTGGGATATATGCACAGCTGCATTTTCCAAAGAAAAAGTGATGAAAATGGTGAATATTTTAGCACAATGGCGGTTTCCGATGATAATTTATTTGAAATCTTAAATTCAAGACTTGAAATTCCATTAAACACTCAAAGGTTAAATTTTCAAAAATCAGACGTAATAAGAGCGGTGTTAAGAAGCAAAGAAATCTTGCAAAGCACTGATTTACGCTCAGGTCTGCTATCACTTGCGCCCAATTTAAAAGAAGAAGATTTAGAGGAACTTTTAAGCGAAACTCATTGTCGCTCGTTTATGATAGTACCTCTTTCAAAAATGAATTTAACGGGTATTCTTATCGTTATGTCATCAAGACTTGAGGCAACCGATGCTGAGATAGACTTTTTAAAATTATTTTCACAACAAATTGAACTTGCAATAACGATTGCCGATTTGTTCCAAATGGTTAGAGAACAAGCCGTAACAGACGCATTAACGACTTTATACAACAGAAGATACTTTGAAGAAGCTATTGAAAAAGAATTTACACGTGCAAATCGTCAAAAACAACCGTTTTCCGTTATCGGCATTGACCTTGACCACTTAAAACAAATTAACGATAAATACGGTCACGTGTATGGTGATTTAGCCATAAAACAAATTTCAAACGTATTGAAACAAAACGCACGTTCAATTGACGTTCCTGCACGTATTGGCGGTGAAGAATTTAACGTTCTTTTACCCGGTATTGATTCAAAGGGTGCAATGATAGCCGCAGAGAGAATTAGAAAAGCAATTGAAGCAACACCTATTGAAACTGTCGGAACAATTACGGCAAGTCTTGGAGTAGCAACATTCTTGGAACACGCAAATAATATTGAAGAATTACTTGAACTTACAGACCAAGCTATGTATAACTCCAAACGTAACGGCAGAAATCAGGTTACTCTTGCAATACCTATTTCCGAAATTTCGTGGCAGGAAGTTGCACTTAACGCATTTAACGATATTCTTGCAACAGGCAGAGTTAATATTTCGGAAGACCTTAAACAAGATTTGCGTCATAAGTTACAAATGGCTATTGAACAAAATTCAAATCCGAAAGATACACTTTACAGCGTTGCTGATGCGCTTGTTACAACATATAACCCACAACATACACTGGGTTCTTCAAAATCAAAAGTTATTATGGCAACAACTCTTGCAAGACGATTTGAACTTGAAAAAGATGATGCTGACAAACTGCGTGTAGCTATGCTTTTATATGATGTGGGCAATTTAATGTTACCGCAAGAAATCCTGCAAAAAGACGGTCCTTTAACCGAAGAAGAACGAAATTACATAGAAAATCACCCTGTACTTGCTGCACACGATTTGCTTGAACCGATATCAAACGTTAAAGATATAATTCCTATTATTGAAAAACACCACGAAAATTGGGACGGTTCAGGATACCCTAATAAACTTGCAGGCAATGACATTCCTCTTTCTTCTCAAATAATTCTTATTATTGATGCTTACTTTGCATTAACAGAACCGAGAATTTACAGACAAGCAAAAACTCCTTATGAGGCTCTTGATATAATAAAAGGAGACGCAAATAAAAAGTGGAATTCCACTCTTGTAAATGAATTTGTAAAACTTATAGAAGTTGAACTTAGAAAAGCAAAAGTTTAAATTAAGCGTTAAGTTTTTGTATAACTTCATCACGAGCAGCATCTAATTCTGCTGTACCGTCGTATTTTGCAGAAAGTTTAATTCTTTCTTCTTTTTTAGTTAAATCAACTTCTTTTTGGTTTTTCAAATAATTCATAAAAGTATCTTGTTCTTTTCCTGCTATTATGGCATTGTTTTGGTATTTTTCCATAATATCTTTTGTTCTTGGCATAGAGAACAAGTAAGAATTGAAGATTACTCTTATTGTTTTATTTTCATCAGGATTTTTTGCATCAACAGGTCTGCCGTTAATTTTGATATCGGAAATTGGATCTTTTCCGCCATTTAAGAAATATTCTTTGTCATTTCTTACGGAATATTCCATGCCAGAAGAACGTAAAAGCTGAGCATCATTTTTTGATGTTAAAATTGAACCTGATGTACATTTTAAAACTTCAACCAAATCTTTTTCGGTAATATCAACAACAGCCAAATTATTGTTGAAAGGTAACATTGTATATTTAACATCGTAATTTGTAATTTGTCCATTTGCTCCGCCTCTTAAAGTTGCAGCATGGTATAATGAAATTTCAGCCCCGTATTTTTTACCGTAATCTAACATTGCATCAGCATATAAGTTTTGAAGCGGATTTTCTTCATTACGTTCAAAATAACTTGATTTTGCAGAATAAGAGCCTTTTACATCAGTCAATTTAACTTTTTCACCCAATTCTTGAGTCATAAGAGCATTAGCTTCTTGAGATTCTTCAAAAATATTCAAATCAACCAATTTATTAACTAATTTATCTGTTTTTATAACACCTTTTTCGTCAAATACAACATTCAAATAACCTGCATATTGGTTCATTCCGCCTGCTTGGGTAATCATCACAGGCTCATTGCGTTTTGACAATAACAAATTTAATTTGTGTACATCTTTTTTATCAGAAGGAACAGTTTTGTTAACACCGTCAATTGTTGTATGAGTATGACCGCCGACAATAATATCAACACCTTCAGTTTCTCTTGCAACAGCCAAATCTCCTTCTTCACCATAACCTAAGTGAGAAAGTAATATAATTTTGTTTACGCCTTGTTTTTCAAGTTCTTTTGTTTCTTCATTGATAGCTTTGATAGTGTCTTTAAGAGCTTTTGGCTTAACACCTTTATCAATTGTATTGATGTAAGAATCAAACGGAGAAGCACCGATTACTGCAAACTTGTGTCCGCCTTTCATAAATACGGCAGATTTAACCAATTTTTTGTCTTTAACTCTTTGTTGCAAAGGGTTTTCTTGGTCTAAATCAATATTTGCAGAAACAGACTTAAATTCTGCTTTATCAAGTGAATCAGCCAAAGCTTTTGTTCCGCCTGCAAATTCGTGATTACCTAAAGCAAGAGCATCCAAACCCAATTTGTTGAACAATTTCACCATCAATGAGTTTCTTTGCTTGTCTGAACCGAATAAACAGTCACCTGCGGCAAGTGTTAAATTAGGGGTATTTGCATTTTCTTTTAAGAATTTATCATGTGCAGTTTTAAATTTGCTTAATCTGTAAACATCTCCGTGCATATCATTTGTGTAAAACAAACCCAATTCAGCCTCTTTCGGACTTGTTTTTCCTTGAGGCTTAAACGGATTTACGGATAAATTTGTATTGATAAAAGACACTATATTACCCTATTCTACACACTTATCATGATAAACGTATTTTTGAACCAAAAAGTGCGTAAATATCTGAAAATAAAGTGTAAATTTTAACAAAATTTACAAACTAATCGCAAGTGGTTTTTGAATGCCACTTTAAACTACCCATACATCTTATATAATCCATATTTTCATATGTCATTGCCCAAGCTGTTGTATCATATTCATCCTCAAAAGAATCATTTCCCCTTCTAGTTATAAGATTATCATGAGGACAATAAAAATCTTCCGCACAAATATATTCATGTGTACTATTATCAAATGCTAGCGTAAAAATATCTATACCTCGTCTATTTGGACCTTTTTTAGGACCATTTACATCCACGTCAAATTTACCCTGATGATCATCTCGATAGCAAACTGCTGCACCATTGGACAATATAAAAGCGTAGGAACACATATCATATCCATGATTTGCATCTGGTACATCACTATTATCCACATCTTTCACGTGTTCTGAAGTATAACATCTTGACATATTAGAATTTTGACAGTTTAACTTTAAATCCAATTTACTTGTTAACAGATTATTAAAACATACAAGTGTAGTACCACTAGCACAAGAATCTTCCGCATCCTTTTTAGATCCGTAATCTGCAACAACTGCAGCTATAGCAGCTTCTAATTGACCATAAGTTGCTTTTAGCTTCGCAATATTTGTATCTTCGTCGATATTGTTTTTTAAGTTAGGAATAGTCAGTGCGGAAACCATTCCGATAATGCCGACGACAAGTAATACTTCCGCAAGAGTAAATGCTTTTTTCATAAGTTTGTTCATACAATCACCTGTTTTTGTGAATATATTAGCATTAACAGCAAAAAACGTCAAACAAATTCTTTTTAGGAAAATGTATTCATTGTGTCGTATACGGTTTACGGCTCACTAATAACAAATTGACGACTACACTAATTTTAATGTTTTTCTTTTGTCAGACATTGAATATTGAGGGCAGAAAGAAGTTAAATTGTTGTATTTGATTGTAATTCTTTCGTCTTCAGATTTACCTAAATCAAGAGTACCTTGTTCTTTCAAGTATTCAGTGAAGATTTCTTGTTGTTCACCAACAGTTTGAGCTTGGTCTTTGTATTTTGCAAGAATGTCTTTTGAATAATCTGCAACGAACAAATAATCATCAAGAGCAACTTTAACTTTTTTATCGGCACTTGGATTTTTTGTATCAATTGTAGCTGTTACATTACCGTTTTCATCTGTTAATTGCAATTTTGTAAGAGGTGTTTTACCTTTTCCTTGTTCAATAGTATATTTCATACCTGCACATCTTAACAAAGGAGGATCAACTTCACCGAAAACTTTTGCAGAAGTAGCATTTAATAAAGCAACGACATCTTTTTCAGACATTTCTGCAGCTACATATTTGCTGTTGTAAGGTAACATTTCATATTTCAAGTTGTAATTTGTAATTTCGTTTGAAGCACCGCCTTTTACAGTGTTTGTAGCAAACAATACAGCTTGAACGCCTTGAGATTTGCCTCTTTTTAACACAGCATCAGCCAAAGCATTGTGTAACGGATTATCTGTATATCTTTCTTCAAATTCGTTATCAGCTTCATAAGCATTTTTAACGTAAGCTAAGTGTTCTTTTTTACCTAAAGTTTCTGTCATCATTTTGCTTACTTGAGCATCTTCAGCAAAATCAGAAACGTTTGCCAATTTATTTTTAATTGAATCTTCTTTAATTACACCTTTTTCATCAAATACTACATCAAGGAAACCAGCTTTTTCGTTTAATTTTCCGCCTTGTGTAATAACAACATTTTCACCGCGTTTTGATTTTACAAGATTTAATTTATGAGTTCCACCATTATCTTTGTTGTTAACACCTTCAATAACAGCATGAGAGTGACCGCCAACAATAATATCAATACCTTCAGTTTCACGAGCAACTTTTAAATCACCTTTTTCACCGTATCCTAAGTGAGATAATAAAATGATTTTGTTAACACCTTGTTTTTCAAGTCTTTTTGCTTCTGCGTTGATTTCTTTTATTGTTTTATCGATATCTTTTACTCTAACGCCTGATTTAGCATCTTCTGTAATACCAACTTCTGCATCAAACGGAGAAGCGCCGATTACTGCAAACTTGTGTCCGCCTTTCATAAATACGGCAGATTTAACTAATTTTTTCTTTTTAACACTTTCTTGTAATTTGCAATCTTCACCAATTTCCAAATTTGCAGAAACAGCTTTTGCATCAAGATTATCCAAAGTTTCAGCTAATCCTGCAGTACCGGGAGTAAATTCGTGATTACCCAAAGTTAAAGCATCAAATTTCATCAAGTTCATAACTTTTGAAATAAGACCTATTCTTTTTCTGTCTTTTCCGTAAAAACAATCACCTGCTGTTAACGTAAGTGTTGCATTATCTTTATTTTGTCTTTCAAACGAATCTTTTGCAGATTTTAATTTTGCAAGGCGGTTAATATCACCATGCATGTCATTGGTATAAAATACGCTTAATTGTACATCGCCTTTGTTTACAGGTTTTTGATGTGTGAAAAAGTTACCAATTACGCTCATTAAATCCTCATAGTAATAACTATACTGTTATAAAGATTTTTTTTTCATGAAAATTGCTTTTTTTGTAAATCATGTTAACGCTTTAGTAATATAATTTTACATTTTTGTGATATAATATTTTTAAGGATGAAAAAGGAGAAATTTGAATGATAACCGTAAACAAAAAAGAAAGAAAATCAATACGTTCAGCTTATGGTAAAGCATTGGTTGAAGTTGGAAAAGAGAATAAAAATGTTGTTGTTTTAGATTCGGATTTGGCAGGTTCAACCCAAACAAAATTATTTGCGGCAGAATTTCCGGAAAGATTTTTTGATTGCGGTATTGCGGAAGCTGATATGACAACAACAGCTATCGGATTATCAACAACTGGTAAAATACCTTTCTTATCAAGTTTTGCAGTTTTTGCAACAGGCAGAAACTATGACCAAGTAAGAAACGGAGCTTGTTATGCAGGCTTTAACATAAAAGTAGTAGGAACTCACGGTGGAATTACGGTATGTGAAGACGGAGCCACTCACCAATCATTAGAAGATGTATCTTTAATGAGAGGTCTACCAGGAATGCAAGTTTTGGTTCCTTGCGACTGCGCAGAAATGAATGCGGCAGTAAAATATGCAGCTAAACACTACGGACCAGTATATATAAGAGTTCCAAGAACTAATGTACCTGATGTTTTTGAAGAAGGACATCAGTTTGACCTTACTAAAGCAGTTGTTTTAAAAGAAGGAAAAGATGTTACAATAATTACAAACGGTGAAACAACAGCAGAAGTTATTGAAGCTTCCGAATTGTTAGCCAAAAACGGAATTGATGCGGAAATAATCCATATGCCTATGGTAAAACCTATTGATGCTGAAACAATTGTTAAATCCGCTCAAAAAACAAGATTTGTTGTAACGGTTGAAAACCATTCCGTTATCGGTGGTGTAGGTTCTGCCGTTTGTGAAGTTTTATCTGAAAAATTTCCTGTTCCTGTTCACAGATTGGGTGTTCAAGATACTTTCGGACAAACAGGTGATTTTGATAATCTTATGAAGTATTACAGATTAAATTCTGATGAATTAGCTGAAGATATTACAAAATTGATGGAAAGAAAATAATGATACAGTTACGCGCGGTAACAAAAAAATATAAAAATAAATATGCACTAAAAAACGTTAATCTGGACATTAGCAACGGAGAATTTGTTTTTTTGGTAGGAAAATCAGGTGCAGGTAAGTCAACTTTGATGAAAATTCTTTATAAAGAAGAAACTCCGTCATCAGGTACAGTTATCATTGGAGGCTTGAATATCGCAAATATTACCACAGACAAAGTTCCTAATCTGAGAAGATGCATGGGTATTGTTTTTCAAGACTATAAATTACTGCCAAAACAAACCGTTTACGAAAATGTTGCTTATGTTATAAAAACTTTGGGAATAAGTTCAAAAGAAGTTAAGAAAAGAGTTACTGGTGCGCTAAAAGTTGTAGGTTTGATTGATAAAATGAAAGCAAAACCGACTGAGCTTTCGGGCGGTGAACAACAACGTGTAAGTATTGCAAGAGCAATTGTAAACGGACCTCCGCTTTTAATTGCAGATGAACCTACAGGAAATTTGGATCCTAAAAATTCCCTTGAAGTAATGCAAATTCTTGACCAAATAAATCAAAGAGGTATCACAGTAATTGTATCAACCCACGACCAAAATATGGTTGATTATTTCAAAAAACGTGTAATTACTCTTGATAACGGTGAAGTAATTCGTGACGTTCAGGAAGGAACATATGAATAAGGCACAAAAGATAAAAAAGAAAGTTAAAAATCGTATTCCAAAAGACTGGCTAACCGAAATAAGAATCGTTTACCGCATGTCTGTTGAAATTTTTAACGATATAAAACGTACAGGCTGGATAAATTTGGCTATTATTACAACAATGGCAGCTATTTTAACTTTATTCGGTTCACTTTTAAGAACAACTCTTTCTGTTTCGTCTTTTGCTCACGAGTTGGGTAATGTTTTGGAAATTTCCGTTTATTTGAAATCCAATGCTGATGCTAATGTTGTATCAGAGAGAATTAAAGAATTTGACCACGTTGAAAGAGTAAAAATTATTCCTAAAGAAAAATCTTGGAATGATTTGAAGCGTGAACTGGATATTGCGGATATAGAAAATCCTTTGCCTGACACACTTCATGTAAAAATAGACAAACCTGAACATACTAATGAAGTCTTTACGAAAATAAAAGCATTATCTGTTGTTGAAGACATGAGTTATGCTCAGGAACTTGCAAAGAAAATTCAATTTTTAAACAAAGTTGTAAACACAACGACTGTATTTGTCGTTATTATTGTTGCAATATTGACAATAACGATTATAAATAATACAATTCAACTTGTAATTCAATCGAGAAAAGAAGAAATTGAAATTATGCGCTTAATGGGTGTAAGTAACTGGTATATCAGAATACCGCTTATTATGCAGGGAGCATTATACGGATTTGTGGGGGCGGTATTGGCACTAATTCCCGTTGATATTGTGCAAAACATGCTTAATAACATTCACAAATTCTTTCTTATTCCATCACCGATTTTTGCGGGAAACATAGTAATAATATCAATGATAGTTCTCGGAATAGCTTTCGGAGCGAGCGGAAGTTTCTTATCCATAAAAAAACATTTGCAGGTATAAAACAATGAATGAAGAAATAAAAAGACGCATAGACAGCATGAAAGATGTTCCGGCAATGCCAAATGTCGTAATAAAAGCTCTTGATGTCGTAAAAAATCCTAATTCAAGTATTAAAGAATTGGGAGATATTATTACATTTGACCAGTCTTTAAGTATAAAAGTTTTAAACATAGTTAATTCCGCATACTACGGTTTTGCACAGCAAATAAATTCTATTTCCAGAGCTTTGGCACTTTTGGGTTTGAACAGAACAAAAAATCTTATCATAACCGTTGCAATGAAGCCGATGTTTTCATCAGAAAAAAACAAAAAGCTATGGGAGCACTCTATTTTAGCTGCCGTAGGCTGTGAATTTCTTGCAGAACACCTTAATATAAGAGATTGCGACGAAGCTTTTGTTATAGGTTTTATGCACGATATCGGAAAAATTATTTTAAACATGCAAGATAAAGATATTCTTGCAAAAATACAAGAATTTGTTGACGACGGTTCTGATGTACTTGAAACAGAAGACGCATTCTTGCAAACAAACCATTCCGAAGTGGGTGCTGCACTTGCAAAAAAATGGCAGCTGCCTATATTGCTTACAAATGTTATAAAATATCACCACAATCCTGCAAAATCTTCTGTTCCTGTTGAATGTTCTTTGGTTTATTTGGTAGATAAACTAATTCAGGATAAATTTAATCCTGACAGTATAAAAGAAGAATATTACCAAGCATTGAATATTACTTTGGACAGACCGGATATACTAAGAGACAGTATTTTAAAGAGAGCAACCTCTTTACTTGGGGAACTTGCAAAATAAATTAAAGGAAAAAATATGTTTTCAGGCACAAATGTTATTCTATCAACAAACAATGAATCAATAGTAAATCTTTTAAGCTCCGAACTTGTTCAACTGAGAAACATAGACAGTATTCTTATAAGAAATTATCAAGACACGCTTAAATCAGTCGAGGATGAAAAACCTCAAGCTGTTATTTTAAATTGTCAAAATTCAATTGAAGAACCTCTTTGTATGGATTTGATAAAAAAAATTAAAAGCACTTCTCCCGCACCTATAATTCTGCTTATGGAAAACTATAATCCGCAATTTGTAAGAGCTGCAAATAAACTGGGTATCAGCGATGTCTTAACGGCTCAATACGGTAATTCTGAAATATTGATGCGGACAATTTGGAGTTTGCAAAAAAGTGAAATGCGTCAGCAACACAAAAAATATGAAAAACTCCTTATTCAAATGAATGCAATAAACCCTGAAACAGGTTTTTATACTGCAAAGTACGGACATAAAGTGTTCCAAAATGAAATAGACTTTCTTGAATCAAAGAAAATGAGCGGAATATTTATTGCCATAGAACCTAATGAAAATGCAAGACTAAAACCAAGTACAGAAAATATTATTCAGGCAATACAAAAAAATGTTCGTTCCACAGATACAGTATCACATACACATATAAAAGATACTTTCTTTATCCTTCTTTCAAACACAAATTTAAAAGGTTCAATAGTCGTTTGGAACAGAATCAATAAAGACATAGGCGCTGAAGAAACGTTGTGTGCAAGTATTCGTGAAATGGACGGAACAAAGTTTGACGAGTTGGCAAATGAAATGAAAGCAAATCTTTCAAAAGCACAGCTTTCTCCTGAACTAATTTACATATCACAAAGCATTTCTCAAAGTAATGATAATTGGCTGGAAACAGAACCTTTCCCTGAAGAAAATCACAAGGATTTCAAATTGTTCAGGCAAATTTTTGCCAAAAAACTGGAAAATGTAATTAAGCCTGCAATACAAAATCTTATTGACGAATATGAAGATATACTTTCCGAAACAGAAATGCCTTTAATTGAAACAGAAAGCAGCTACTCAGTAAAATTTATCAATAAACGCCAAGAAAGCGAATTTAATATCGTTTTGAAAGAAAATTATATTATAATTAACTCTATTCATAACGGACTTGATAGTCCTGAAAATAACTCTTATACGCTTGATTTAAACAAAATTACGGAAAGAGAAATAAATAATGATTTTGAAGATTTCATATTAGAATTTAAAAGCTGTTTGTAATTGATAGTTTTATACTACATTTATTCAGCAAACAATGCTTCCTCTGGTGCAACCTCTGAACCCCTATTAATGAGAAATAAACCTTCTTCTCCTACACCAAACACATAAATATCTTGACCTCGTGTGGTGGAACCTTTATTAGCACCATCTACATCAATGTAAATGGCTCCTCTTCCTGCGGCATTATTAATGCCTCTAACATTCTCATCTCCATATTGACTGGATATACAAATAGCAAATTCTGTACCATCATTTAATATACCTGAGGAACAATCATTTTTATCCATAATTGGGTTAAGATAACAGTTTGAAAATCCTATTGAATCAGTAATTGAATTTTTAGTAAAACAATAATTACTGTCGGATATTGTACCGCAGCTTACAGTTAATTTTAAATAATCTTTCATTGCATTATAAACGGCTAATGAACGAGCTTCGTAGGTTGTTTTACCGTTCAAAACAGCATTTAAATCAACTTGTCTTAATGCCGAATCCAGTTTCATAAACGCAGCTCTGGCTTTCGCAGCATTTGCTTTGCTTTCATAAGATTTTTTTAAGTTTGGCACCGTTAAAGCGCCAACCACACCTAACAAACCAATAACTACCAGCACTTCTGCCATTGTAAATGCAATTATTTTTTTTAACATAATAATTCTCCAATAAAACCATTATAGCTATATTATAAAAATTCTGCAAGTTGAGCTACTGTTTTTGGAAAATATCTTTGCAAATATTCAGAACGAAGTGAATATCTGTCAACAGAATTGTAAGTATTTATCAGAGCATTGATTTCGGCTAAAGATTCTTTAATAGCGCCGTTTGCACCGCTGCTATGACCAAGTGAATTTAAGAAATAGTCAATATGTTCACGTTGTGAATTTGCAAAATTTTTATTAAATAATTCTTTTTCTTCGCCATAAGTTTTTAAAACATCAGAATTTGCTGATATTAAAGTTTTTTCGGTTGCATCTTTTGTTTTAAAAGTCGTAGTATCATAATATTTCATATCTTTTGCATGACCTAATTCATGCAATAAAACGTATTCATTTTCACAAGAAGTTACGTCTTTTCTTCCAGGATGATAGAAAAATCTCGAATCGTCATCGTCATCAGACTGGAACAATCTTGTAACGTTTTCACACATCTTTATCAATTCATCACCGGAAAGTTTTTTCAATACAGGCATCATTTTTGAGCTGTTTCCAAATACATACGTATACAAATCTTGCTCTTTATTTTCGTTAGTATTTAAGTTTTTGACATTTAACTTTTTGTCATTGTCTGAAAATTTGATTTCATAAGATGTGTCATTTTTAGTTGAAATGAAAGTATTTTCATCAATTACTTTAAATTCTCGCTTATCTTTGTAAATAACATTTCCGTTTTTATCGGTTATTTGATAATCAACATTTCTGTTACCGTTTTTATCTTCCGAAAAATCGTAGTGAGTTTTTGTTCCGTCAAGAGATTCAAAATCTTTTTTAACTATTTTTGCACCGGTATTTTTATCAATTTGACCTAAACTTAGTTGTTCGGTTTTTCCGTTATTATAAATACGTTTAGTGTTAAAAATGCCTTTGATTTCTGAAGGTTCGGAATATTCTTTATAGTCTTTTGTAACAATTATTTCGCTTACAGGAATTTTCCAACCTTTGACAATTTCGCTTTTAACTTCAGAAGTAACATCTTTTTGAAAATCTTTTGATTTTTTTATTTCGTAATTTTTTCCGTTGATATTTTGATAATTAACATCTTGAATTGAGCGTGTTTTATAATCTTCATCAAGAGTTATTATTTTTTTGTTCTTATTCTTGTCTAATACTGTTATATCAAAAACCTTGTTGTCGTATTTATTAACATCCAATTTTACTGATGCAAAATTATCTTTAACCAAATTTTCCGCTTCATTAACTTTTGCGGCAATTTTTTTTGCATCAATTTTAGCGGTGTAATTATAATATAAATTTTCTAAAATATTTTCTGCGGAAAGTTTTGTTTGAGCAAGAGTTTCTGCATTAGATTGAAATTCAGGGGATTTTTTTGCCAAACGAAGCAAGTCTTTTTCTGCAAACTTATTTTTCATAACATCAGAAAAAGAGCTTGTTACGGAGGGTTCAAATTTATCCGGCAAACTCGTAAACGCAAGTTGCTTGGCAGCTTGCGGCATATTTACATGACTAATTCTTCCACTAAAACCTACTTTTAGCATACCGACTTAAAACACCTAAAAGTGTAGAATTGACATGTTTTCAATAAATTTTAAGTTTTGTGTAGAAACAAATAATTTACATTTTTTCAGGTGCAGTTACGCCTAACAAATTCAGACCTGATGCAATAACCGATTTCACCGCATAAACAAGAGATAAACGAGCCAAGGTTGTTTGTTTATCGTCTGTAATTACCCTTGTTGCATTGTAAAAAGAGTGAAAATCAGCCGCAAGCTCCTGAACATATCTGCAAACAGTGTAAACTGTTCTGTTTTGTGCTGAATTTATTATTGTGGATTTAAACTCTTCAAGTTTTAAAATTAACTTCTTAGCATTTTCAACTTCATTTTCAAGAATAGATTTATCAAAATTATTTGCTAAATCATCAAGTTCTTCTTTTGTTAAAGGAGCTTTTATTGTTTCTCCTGTTTGAACATCTACTCTGTCATTAACAGCGTTTCTTAAAATTGAACAAGCTCTTGCATGCGCGTATTGAACATAAAATACAGGATTTTCGTCGGTTGATTTTTTTGCAAGTTCTATGTCAAAATCAAGAGTATTATTGATATCTCTCATACACATCCAAAAACGAGTAGCATCAACACCAACTTCTTCTATTAAATCATTGAGTGTAATCATATTTTTACGTTTACCCATTCTTGTTTGTTCACCGTTAATAACAAGATTTACAAGTTGACCAAGTAGAACTTCTAATTTAGTTGAATCATATCCTAAAGCTTCCATAGACGCTTTTACACGAGCAACATATCCATGGTGGTCAGCCCCCCAGATGTTAATTAACCTGTCAAAACCTCTATCCATTTTGTCTTTGTGATATGCAATATCGGCAGTAAGATATGTATTTGAGCCGTCAGCTTTTTTTATAACTCTGTCTTCATCATCTCCGTATTCTGATGATTTAAACCAAATTGCACCTTCTTTTTCGTAAAGTTTACCGCTCTCTTGAAGTTTCTTGTAAGAAGCCTCAACTTTGCCTGATTTATGCAAATCTAATTCAGAATAGAACAAATCAAAATGAACCCTGAAATTTTCTAACAATTCTCTTTGCAAGCGTTCCATTTCTTTTTTTGCATAATCGGATAAAACCTTGATGTCTTCTGTATATTCGTGTTCAGATAAGAATTTTTTTGCAACTGGAATTAAGTATTCTCCAGGATAATAATTTTTTCTTTCTGTTTCATCCTCAGGAAAATCAATGTCATCTCCTTTTTCCTGCTTAATTCTTACCAAAAGAGAATTGCCTAGTTTTTGAATTTGAGAACCTGCATCATTTATATAAAATTCTTGGTGAACATTATGACCGTAAAAGTTCAAAACATTTGCCAATGCACTTCCCATAGCAGCCCAGCGCCCATGTCCTATATGAAAAGGTCCTGTCGGATTTGCAGAAACATATTCAAGATTTATTTTTTCGGTTTTCACATTTTCAGGTTTTCCGTAATTTTTACCTTTTTTGAATATTTCTTCAACCGCATTTTCCAAAAATTCCTTACCGATTTTAAAATTGATAAAACCGCCTACAACAGTTGTTTCGTAACCACACTTGCTCATATACTCACAGATTGTATTTGCAATCTGAGGCGGTGCAATTTTAGCATTTCTTGCAAGTGATGAAACGTTAATTGCAAAATCACCAAAATCAAGGTTTTTAGGTTTTTCGACAGTCAGCGTTCCTTTTTCATATTCGGTCATTTGACCTAATAATTTATTTTTTATTGCATATTCAATAGAATTTTCCGTTTCATTTAATAGTAAATCTTTTAACATTTTTCCTCACTTACAACAAATTATAAAAACATTATAAGTCAAAAAAAATATTTAGGATATAATAAGACTATGATTAACATTTCGGCAACAGTAGACAGACTAAGAGAAATCCTTGATGATGATTCAAACGTTCAATTAAAAGAAGAACTGAACAGTTTTCACTCTGCGGATTTAGCAGATATTTTTCAGGAATTAAAACCCGAAGAACGTTTGGAATGTTTCAATTTAATTGAAGAAGACAAAGCTGCCGATATGATTGAATATCTTCCGCCAAATTTGCAGGTTGAAATTTTAGGCGATATAGATACCGAACTTGCAGCAAGAATTATCCAAAAACTTCCACACGATGCCGCAGCCGACGTTTTAGGCGATATGGAAGATGATGATACAGAAACGTACTTGGAATCATTACCTCAAAAGTTCTCGGAAGAAGTTCGTGAATTGATGAACTACGACGAAGATACCGCAGGTGGTATGATGACTCCGTTATTTATGATGGTTACATCAGATATGACGGTTAAGGAAGTTCTTGATTATGTTAGAGACAGAGCTGATGAAGATAATATTGACCTATATTATGTATACGTAACGGATAAGCAAGAACATTTACTTGGTGTTGTATCTCTTAAAGCTCTTTTAAGGTCATCTTTAAAAGCTAAAATTGAAGATTTAATGAATTCAGATATCGTAAAATTGCACATTGATGATTACAGAGATGCAGTTCTTGATGTATTTATGAAATATCAATTTGACTCTTTGCCTGTAGTAGACCAATATAACCACCTTAGAGGCGTTATAACATGGGACGATATTCAAGATGCCGCAGAAGAAGAAACAACAGAAGAAATTTACGCATCATCCGCTATCGCAACAGGAAGTATTGATGAAGACGAAATCTTGGAAGGTAGTATTTTTACCTCAATTCGAGCAAGAACTCCTTGGCTGTTTGTAACACTAATCGGTGAACTTATTGCCGTAAACGTTGCTAATTGTTATGGCAAAACATTACAGGCGTTGCCTGTTATTGCAATATTTATGCCTTTGTTGGCAGGCCTTGCAGGTAACATCGGAACACAAAGTATTACCATTATTGTACGTGGTCTTTCAACGGGACAGGTTACATTGGGTTCTGCATTAAAACATATGTTGAGAGAAAGTGCTATTGGATTTTTGATAGGTGCTATTTTTGGCGGTTTGGTAATGTTATTTACATGGGGCTGGCAAAACAGCATTGAACTAGGAATTATAGTGGGATTAGCCATGGCGATAAACATGTCTCTTGCAACTCTCATCGGAACCTTAACACCGTTTGCAATGGAAAAAATGAATATAGATCCTGCCGTTGCATCAGGTCCGGTTATTGCAACCGCTATCGACGTATTAGGTTTGGCTGTTTATTTTTCATTGGCAACATTATATTTATTAAAAATTGCAAGCTAGTAATTTTTTAAAACATCATCTATTGATTTTTCCATAACTTTTGATAAAGCATACAAATTTTCAAAACGCTCATCAAAGTCCATATTGTTACAACAATAATCTTTAATTATGCGTGTTATGCATAATATTTGAACTGCTAAATTTAATAATTCCTTATTTTCTTCTTTAACTTGTTCCATTTTTCGTAGTATAGTCTTATATATTTGGATTATATCATTAAAAATTACTATGTCAATTTGTTATAATGAACGAATGGATATGACGGAATACAAAAAAGAGCTGGCAAAAAATATAAGAATTGAACGTGCCAGACTAAATATATCTCAAACAAGATTATCAATAATGGCTGAAGTATCTATGGATACTATAAGTCAAATAGAACGAGGAATTGCAAACCCAACTCTTGAAACTATAATTTCAATTGCAAAAGCTCTTAATGTAGATTTGAATAAACTGATACCTTTAAAATAAAAGTACCAGTCCATTTAAACATTCAAATAATTTTTATTTTATTTTCCGGAAAAATATTTTACTTGTTCTTCCGAAAATCCCATATCTCTAAAATCTTGTTCCGTGAAATTGTGAGCTTGGAAAACTTCTTTCATACGTTCTCTTGCAGATGCATTTGATTTTGCAGTTTTCTCGTCCATACCCCAATATTCTTGGTTATAATATTCACGAACTCTATCGTTAGACATCATTTCTTTTAAGCCCTGCTTTGTTGTATATTTTACTATATACTTTTTAGCAAGTCCCCAAGCCATTTTTGGAGCTGTCAAACCTTTTCCGATACCTATAACACCGCCTATAAGTTGTTCCGATTCGATATCTTCACTGATTTTTTTTTGAGTTTTTTCATCTGCACGCATTTTTAAAATGTCGTACTTATCTCCACCACCTGCTTCAAGTTCTTTTGCTGTTATTATACCGTCTTTATCTTTATCCAAATTATTCATCCATACCGACACATCAGATGCAGTCATTTTACCTTCAGCTGTTTCAATATAAATTTTTTTACCCGAACCTTTATGACCGTTATAATTTTGCAGTAAAGCTCTTGCTGCAGCATCAAAATCTGTATCACGAGTTTGCTCATCTGCTGTCTTATCTTGTTGTTTTCTGTGTACCTGCACTCTTTGTGCCGTTACTTTTAAATCATCAGCTGACATATTATAATCCTTTCTTCTTACGTCTATTTGCTCAAAAAGTATAAATGAAATTTTTGCTAATTTTAAGCTAAATATTTACATTTTTTAAATTTTTTGTTGTTTTGATCAAAACAGAAAAAATAACTGCTGTTAAACAAATTACCATTGCAAGTAAATAACTGTTTTTATAAGCCTGCAAATCTCCAAATTTGAGGTTTAGCGAATAAAAAGCCTCAAACAGAGCAACACCTAACAACATACCCATACGTCCCACAAGCCTGTGAATACCTGCCGTCATACCTTCTTCACCACGTTTTGCCATTTTCATTACAAGGTTATTATTTGATGTTATAAAAAATGACATCGTTATTCCGCTAAGCACAAAAAACGGATATAAAAATATTTTTGAAACATAATCCATTGAAAATACAAGTCCTAAAATATTTAATGACAAAATAAACATCGAACCTGCACAAATTAACTTTAGCGGCATTTTGTTTGATATTTTTCCCGATATAAAACTTGTTATCAAATAAGATATTGAATATATCATAAATAAAAATCCTGTTTGCACGGTCGAAAGCTTTAAAATATCAGATAAATAAAAAGGAATTAAGAAATTTGTTGCACTCAAATATGCAGAAACCAAAAACATCGCAACGTTTGCATAATCAAAATCTAAATTACCAAAAATACTTAAATTTACCAACGGATTTTTTATTCTAATTGACCTTATAACAAACAAACCACAAGAAACAAAAGAAATAATGACAAATAAAAGAACTTCTTTTGAAAACCAGCCAAAAATCCCGCCTCTATTTATAAATAAAACACAAAATAATACACCGATAAAACTTAAGACAGCACCCATATAATCAAAATCTGCATTTTTTTTATTTTTTTCAAATATTGCTCCGTTTACTGAATAATTTAAAAATATTATTGATAAAATACCGACAGGAATATTTATGAAAAATATCCATCGCCAAGATAAAAACTCAGTAATAAAAGCACTAACCGGAGCACCTAATGTAATACCCAGTGCCGCTGCGCCGGCTAATATACCAAAAGCCATTCCTCTTAAATTTTGAGGTAAATATTTTGCAATCATTGCTTGCGGTAAAGCATATAAAACAGATGCTCCAATACCTTGTATAAATCTTGAAAAAATCAGCATAAACACCGAATTAGAGAAACCACACATTAAAGAACTTATTGTAAATATTCCAAAACCTGCAACAAAAAGCTTTTTTAATCCTATGGTATCTCCCAATTTACCAAAAATTAACAACAAAGAAACAACCATGAGGTTATAAGCCATTACAATCCAAGAAATATCAGATGTTACAGCTCCAAACGAATTTGCTATTGATGGCAGAGCAACATTAACAACATAAGTATCTAAATTAACCATAAATGATGCAAATGAAATGGTATATATTAAAATTGAAGATTTATTTATATTTATCATCACACAGCAACCGCCGTTTTATTTTTTTGCTTTGACATATAACCTAAAGTATCGGTATTTCTTCCTGTTTCCCAATAATTTTCATTGTTGCACATACACGCCAAGTTAATTATTGAATCCATATTTGTTGTTTTTAAGCCTAATTTGTGTCCCAAAGTTGCAATAGGAACCAAACTGTACGGAATATCTTCAGAAACATATCTGTGCTGCATATTATTTGGTGAATGTTGAATTCTGTACGCTTTAATACTTTTAATAGTGTCATAAAGATTATCCGTTTCAAGTCCGTACAAACTGCACATTATCCCATTTAAAGTTAGCGGATTTGAATAAAAATGTTTGGCTATCTCAACGCGTTCTTTATCGACTTCTTCCATAATTCTTGCAACAGCGGGAGTTATATCGTAAAAAGAATTTTTGTAAGGTCCGAAAAGTTCTATTCTGCTGGTATTCATTAATGTTGTTATAGTATGCAAAATTGAACTCGGATTATTAAAACTTGTTTGCCAAGCATTTTGAGCTTTGTAATATTGAGGATAAATTTTATTTAAAATACCTAGAGCATAATCCGTTTTGTTCTCGTCAGCACACGCAAATTGAACTTTTTGCTTTATACTTTTAATTAACACATTTGCAGGATTTATAATTTTAGTTGTGTATATTAAAGAAGCGGTTTCACCAACAATAAAATCTTCTTCCATTCCTCTTGCTCTCAGCTTGTTATAAAAACTCAATGCAGAAAAACCGCCGCAAGGGTATATTACTAACTGACCGCTATGTCCATATTGCAAAACATAATCATTGTAAACATCCTGAGCATAAGCAGGAACAATAATCATTATAATATCAGCAAATTTAACAGTATTTTCAATACTTTCACAGACAAAATCCGCCACTACATCAACAGGACACTGTACTGATGACGTAAATCCGTCAACTCTCAAATTACCAAATGCCTCTAATAATCTGATATTTTTATCATGCCCTTTTACAGCCGAAAGCTTAACTTCATGACCGAGCAAAGTCAAATCCGCAGCAGCAGCTAAACCGCCATGACCTGCTCCAAGTATTCCTATTTTCATAAAAATTCCTTTTGTTAGGTTTACCTTACCAATATATTACAGATATATTTTTCTCTCAATAAATTGTTAGGTATACTTAACAAAAATTTACGTTATTTTAATTTGCAAATCTAAAGTGCATTATATCACCGTCTTGAACGACATAATCCTTACCTTCAAGACGCATTAAGCCTTTTTCTTTTGCAACTGTATAAGAACCTTCACAAGCAACAAAATCTTCATATGAAATTACTTCCGCTCTGATAAAACCTTTTTCAAAATCTGTATGAATTACACCTGCGGCCTGAGGAGCTTTCGTTCCCGCAGTTATTGTCCAAGCCTTAACTTCCATTTCGCCCGCTGTAATATATGTTCTTAAATTTAATAAGCTATATACGGACTGAATCATTTTTTCAATACCCGAACTTTTTATTCCGAGTTCATTAAGGTATTCTTTTGCTTCCTCTTGTGAAAGTTCAGCTAATTCTTCTTCAATTTTTGCAGAAATTATAACCATTTCTGCACCATGCTTTTTAGCGTATTCTTCAACTTGTTTTGTGTAATCATTACCGTTTACGACATCAAATTCAGAAACATTTGCCGCATAAATTACAGGTTTTATACTCATCAATTGGGACTGTTTGGCAATTTTTAATTCTTCTTCATCATCAAACAATTCCTCAACATTTATAAAAGTAGCATCTGAAAGTTTATCGTATAAAGTTTGCATAACTTTCATCTCTACTTTTGCGGTTTTATCACCAGAATTAGCGACTTTTGATGTTTTTGCCATTCTTTTTTCTAACGAAGCCATATCTGCAAGTGCCAACTCAGTATTGATAGTTTCAATATCATCAAGAGGATTGACTTTCCCTGCAACGTGAATTGTATTTGCATCGTCAAAACATCTCACAACCTGAACTATTGTATCTGTTTCTCTTATGTTAGCAAGGAATTGATTTCCTAAACCTTCACCCTTGCTTGCCCCCTTAACAAGTCCCGCAATATCAACAAACTCAACTGCCGTAGGAACAACTTTATCAGTATGAACTAGCGGTTGCAAGATGTACAAACGTTCATCAGGCACAGCTACAACACCAACATTTGGTTCAATTGTGCAAAACGGGTAATTTGCACTTTGCGCATTTTTTGCACTTGTAAGTGCATTAAATAAAGTTGATTTACCTACATTCGGTAGTCCTACAATTCCTGCTCTTAACATATTTGTTTCCTTTTTAAACCTTTTTATTCATTATACAACAAATACAGATTATTTTTTCGCGTCATAATCAAAAGTAAAATTGATAATAACCTCTTTTTCCTTCTTTAAATCATCAGATAAACTTCTCAACGGATTTGATTTTTTAAGCGCAAATAAAGCCGAATTATCAAAATCTTTATTCCCAGAAGTTTCAAGAATTTTTTCATTTATTATCGTACCGTCCTGCAAAATTTGAAACCCTACGGTAACTTTTGCATCATAATCTAATTTTGGAGGCTTCCAATTTGCTTTCAAAACCTTTTGCAAATATAACATATAATAATCTTTATTAAGTATCAATTCCTCATAGTTACTCGGTGTTTTATCATATTTATGAAAATATTTATGAAAAAACGGTAAAAATTTTAAACTATATCCCAAAATTAAAAATGCAAAAATTATAACAATATCTTTTAAGGAAAATTTTCTATGTTTAAAGGATAAACATATTTCTTCATATTGTTCAATAATATCATCAAGATTAGTATACGCAAAGAAAAAAATCCGCCTGCTTTTTAAATAAACGGTATTAAACCAAAAAGAATCTATTTCTCCATATTGAATAACACTGATATTATCTTTTTGAGTTATAATAAATTTTTTATTTGTTAAATAAATCTGATTAAACCTATATGAACGCACAGAAAAAATGATTGTAACCAAAAAAGCTATCATCAAAAAACCAAAATAAAAGCTTCCAGAAAAACTTTTTACAGTAACAGACTGATATAAAAAAAATAAAGTAAAAAAGAGCAAAAGCAGTGTATTACAAGTATACATTACTTGATTTTTTTCACCGACAGCAAGAATTTCTTCATCTGTACCTAATTCAATTTGAAGTTCTTCTTGCATAATAAAATCCTTTTATATGATTATATAATAAAAATACATTATAATTACTATACAAATGACTAATAACAAAAACGACTTGCATAAGCAAGTCGTTTTTGAATTTTATTGAGATAAATTATTATTCAACAATTTTATCAACAACACCGGCACCAACTGTTCTGCCGCCTTCACGAATAGCGAATCTCATACCTTCTTCGATAGCTACCGGAGCGATAAGTTCAACATTCATAACAACGTTATCACCAGGCATTACCATTTCGCCTTCGAATTGGATTGAACCAGTTACGTCAGTTGTTCTGATGTAGAATTGAGGTCTGTATCCAGG
>CAJOPF010000126.1 GCA_905236205.1 Candidatus Gastranaerophilales bacterium | reverse complement strand
TTGATTTAAGTCCGATAGGATATACTCCGGGACAGGTATATAACCCCGGACCGATTGCCTTTCAGGCAGATGAAAATATGCGACAAAGTGTAATAGCTGCAGCAAGCGAATGTGCTCCGGAAATTCATGTATTTGAAGGACGAATTTGTACCGGAGATCAGTTTGTCGCTTCCAAAGAGCAAAAAAATACAATTATTTCTAAATTCGGGGGTTTGTGCTGTGAAATGGAAGGTGGAGCAATTGCACAAGTTTGTTATATAAATAAAACACCTTTTGTTATTATTCGTGCAATTTCAGATAAGGCAGACGATTCCGAAGAAATGTCATATGAAGAATTTAAAAATAATGCCGCTACAAGATGTGCAGCAATTACAAAATATATGGTTACACACTATACAAATAATAAATAAATAGAACTTGCAGTTTTGTGCCGGAATGCATTATGCTGCTGAAAGAATTGAACGAATATTTTGTACCTCTTCACTATTGGTCAAAATTTGTGCAATATCAACTTCAGGAACATCTACAGCAAACAATTGTAACAAGTCTGCCAATGCCAAAGCTTTTTCTTTAGGTTTTGTTTCAGAGTTATTTACCATTTCAAACAAAATATTTATTATCTCTCTTAAAGAACGATCACTATCATATGATAAACCATCAATTTTTACTCCTGTAATTTTTTCTAAAGATTTTATATAAGGAACTTCGTTCTCACCGTAATTTTCTTTTACTTCTATTCCTGTTTCAAAACATAATAATCTTGCTTCAACCAAAGCTAAAGTATAGTTTTCAAAATCGTCCATATCAGAATATTTTTTCTTTACATATTTTCTGAATTCGGTTGTCTCAAGAATACCTTGCACTATAGCACCGAATTGTTTTAAAACTATTTTGCCTTTTTGTTCGTTTTTATAGTTAATTAAAACATCAAGCAATTCCCCTTCTACTATCGGCGTTTCAGCAAGTTTTATTTGTCTTGTTGCACCTGACAACGACTTATAACTTACGGAAATATTTAATACTTCTTCTATCAATTTATCGTCAACAGATTCCCCTTTCCTTACTTCCGAAAGCAACTTATATAAAATATTTAAATTTTCTTCTTGTACATAATATCCTTTTTCCGTAGCGGAAAGCCTTCCTTTTTCCAAAGCTTCCGCTACAGTTGAAGCTATAGTGTTTCTGTTACCGAGCCTTGCTCTTAAAAATTTTACAGGATTAAAACTAAATCCGTCGTTTGAATGTTCGGCAAAATCCACAAGCCAGCCCGGAATTATAACTGTTTGCACTTTTTCAAATTTTTTCATCATGTTTGCCATATCATACGGTGTTAAATTGTCCGGTGAAATAGAATTTTTGTCAACATAAAATAATACTGTTGCATCTTCGGAATAAGTCTGTTTATCATTCATATCAGATAACGAAACGTTTACTATATCTTCGTTTCTAAACTTGAAATCCGAAAATTTGTTTTCGGTGTCAAGTTGAACACCGATATAACCTGAACGAGTTAAAACATTTAACCCTTTTTCAATATTATTTACTGCAGTTTCAACTTTTTGTACAGCGACGAAATCGTTTGTATTAACTTTTTCGAATCTTAAAATTACACCTTCTACCGCAACAAAATCATTTTTATCGAGCATATATTTTGAAGAAGATAATTTATCAAGTAAAGAATTTATATTGTAACTCATATCGGCATTTGTGATTTCATGGATGAGCATTACTCTAATATTTTTACTGTGGGCTTGTGCAATTAAAATTCTTAATGTTTCTATAGATATACTACTTGAAACAACTATCGTATCGAAATTTTTTGATGCCGTCTCGGAAACTCTGTTTTGTATAGATTCAAGAGTAGAAAGTTCATCTTCAAAAACATAGTCCATATTTACAGGCCTTTTTTTCATTGCTTTTACTCTTTCTTCACTTCTTTCAGATTGTAATGCAATTTCAATATTTTCAAAGATTGGCATTTCGAAATTTACCGGAATTATGTTATTTGTTTTTCCGAGCAAAACTTTTCCATCATCTGTTTCTTTTACCCTTTCTTCAAATATAATGCGGTTTGTACCGTTATTACTTAAAGCATCGAAAATATCGGTAGAATCCGCATTCGAAAGTATTGAAGTAAAATATACATCTGTATTCTTATCAACAGACATTTTTGCAGTTGTAAAACCGAGAGAATCGTCTCTCTTTACATTTTCCGGAAAGAGATTATCATCAACATAATTTGCTATAACCGCAACTTTTATACCCATAGCAGAAAGTTCTTCTGCTCTGCGGCGCACGAAATTATTATATTCGGATGTGTTTATTACATAAGTTGTTGTACCGAGTTTTTTTATTTGATTTTCCGCTGCAAACATTCTTGCCGAAATCTTCAGTTGTTCAACAAAAGAGAATATGAAAGCTTCAATATTATTTGCCATATGCAAAACAATGTTTACAACTTTTCCCGTTAAAGATGTGCCGCCTGCCGAAGCGGTGGCTTTTATTATAAATGCTAATCTTTTTTCCATAAAAAGTTGTAAATTTTTATTTCCGTTTATATATTGTTTATGCTTTTCAAGAAACTCTTTTTGTGTCATTGTTCCGCTCACAATTGACATCATATCGCTAAGCTCTAAAACAGGTGCAACAAAAATTGAATAAATATCTTTCAATGCATTTTTTAAAG
>CAJOPF010000125.1 GCA_905236205.1 Candidatus Gastranaerophilales bacterium | reverse complement strand
TTGTGAAACTTGAATGTCTTTCATGTTTCCTCCTATCAATTCTTTTTCACATTAAAATTATATAACAAAAATATTTTTGCTTGTACATACCGAAAATTTATAGTAATATTTTCTTATAGAAATTTAGGAGTTTTTAAATGTATAAAGCAATGGTTATGTCTGCGGGTGTCGGTTCAAGATTAGACCCTCTGACCAAAAGTGTGCCAAAACCTCTTGTACCGATTTGTAATAAGCCTGTTATGGATATTTTGCTCGAAAACTTATGCGCCATAGGGGTTAAAGATATTGTTGCAAATACTTACTATCTTTCAGAGCAAATTGTTGCAAGATACGTTGAAAACAACTTAGGCATAAATTTTAACTATATAACGGAAGAAACTCTTTCAGGAACTGCGGGCGGAGTAAAAAAATGTCAGTTTTTCTTTAATAAAGATGAAGATTTCTTTGTACTTTCGGCTGACGGAGTTACAAATGCCGATTTGATGAAAGGAATGGAAATTCATAAAAAATCAGGAGCTATTGCAACTATTGGTGTTAAGCCCGTAAAAGAAGAAGATATACCTAATTTCGGTGTAGTAGTTACCGATAGCGACGGATATATTATCGAATTTCAAGAAAAACCCGCAATTAAAGATGCTAAAAGCAATTTAATCAATACGGGTATTTATATTTTTAATTACAAAATTTTTGATTATATTCCTGCAAACGAATTTTATGATTTTGCAAAAAATGTATTTCCAAAACTTTTACAAGACCGTCAGATAAATGTATTTCAGGTTGATGAATACTGGTCTGATATAGGAACTTTAGACCAATATAAACAATCAACATTGGATTTATTCGAAAATTTATACACTTTTAAACACGATGAAATACACAGAGCAGAATTAGGAAGTTACATTTGCGGTAAAACAAATTTGCCTAAAAATATAAAATTTATAGGTCATTCTGTTATAGGTAACGACTGCATTATAGGTAAAAATGTAGTCTTAGAAAACAGTATTTTATGGGACGGCGTTGAAATTGCCGATAATGTTCATTTAAAAGACTGCGTAATTGCTTCAAATTCACGTGTAGAAAGAAATCTGACAAACCATATTATCGGTCAGAATGAACTTGTTGCAAAATTCAACAGCAAACTAAAAAAAAGGTTAATGCTGATAAAATTTTGGTGTAAACTTTTTGGCAGAAAATAAATTCTTAACCTTCAACCACAGAAATGCTTGTAATACCCGAACTTCTTGCATTATCCATTAGTTTTACAACAGCGCCATGAGTTGAATCGGGCTGAGACTGAATTAAAAGTCCGTCAGGTTTTTCTACGGATTCTTTTTTAAGAACTTCAGGCAATTCTTCCAGAGAAACTTCTTTATCGTCTATAAAATATTTGTCATCGTTTGTTACAAGAACATTCAACAACTTATTATCTTTTTTAAGGTTTTCCTGCTTAACAATTTCAGGCACAGTAAGATTAAGCCCCTGATTATCCAATAATGGCGCAATTACCATCATTATAATTAACAGTACCAAAAATATATCCGTTAACGGTGTAATATTTATTTCGTTGAATGTATCTCGTTTATTGCCTGCCATATTATTCTGTCCAATCCTCATCTTGCGGAATATTTAACTGTTCCCTTGCTTTTGAGCTGCTTGGAACAGTTGTTTGTAGTTCCGCATTATTATTTTCTTCAAAATTACTGTTATTTTTCAATTCATTTTGTTCTTTTTTGCTTAAAGGTTCACCTGCAACAATCAATTTTTCATAACCTGCTGCCTGTGCTGCATCCATAATCTTTAAAACAACGGCATTTTTTGCATCTTGGTCTGCTTTAACAACAACTTCTTTTTTTTCTAAAGAATTTTTTATGGCTTCCAATTCTGATGTAAGCTCGTTTTCAGTTATTTGTTTGCCGTTTATGTAAAGAAGTCCTTCCTTTGTAACGGAAACTGTGCAATTTCTTTGTTCAATAGAAATTCCGCTGTTGATTTCAGGTATATTTATGTCGTTATCCATTGACTGAAATGTAGGTGCAACTACCATCATAATGATTAACAGCACTAAAAATATATCTGTAAGCGGTGTAATATTTATTTCCGTAAAAAGAGCTTCTTTACCCTTGTTTGTCTGCATTGCCATGTTTATTGTCCTTATAAAGCAATATTTGTAGATGTCTTAGTTGTTACTTCGTCGTTTGAATCAACAAAACTCAAAAATAATAATTTAATTAAGTTAAAATCATCTTCGTAATGTTTAACAACAGATTGGAAATAGTTGTAGAAAATTACGGCAACGATAGCAACTCCAAGACCGAAAGCTGTTGCAATCAATGCAGAACCGATACCCATAGCAACTGCAGCTGACTGATTACCTTGTGTTGCCAAATCTTGGAAGGTATACAAAATTCTTACAACAGTACCGAACAAACCTAAGAATGGGCAAACACCTCCGATTGTACCAAGTACTGTTAAATGATTTTCCAATTTTCTTGTTGCAAGAGCCGATGCAATATCAAATGAACGTGAAAAACCTGCTCTTTGTTCTGTAAAAATTCTTACAGCTTCTTCAGTAACTTCACCAATAACTCCGCCAAGTTGAATTGACAATGATTGTGCGCCTGATAAATTTTCTTTTGCAAGTTCTTTTTGTAATTTTGGAATAAATTGAACTACATCTCTCTTATTTTGTTTGTAGAAAGAGTATCTGTTGATTGCGACTGCCACTACCAAAATTGAACAAATCAATATTGGTGTTAAAACCGGCCAGTCAAGTTGAATTGAATGAATAAGTAATTCCATGTTTTTTGTCCTTTATCTTAATGTACTAACTAATATTTTTATTATCTGTAACTTCCGCCAAATACGTTGTAATCAAATGTGAATTGAATATCCACGCTTGAACCTCTAAAGTTTGCAGGAAGAGGTTTAAACGGAGCAGTTAAATGAACAGCATTTATTGCAGCTTTATCTGCCGCAGGTAAACCTGATGATTTATGAACCGTACAAGAAAGTAATCTTCCGTCTTTTGCTATTTTAAATAACAAGACAACACGTTTACTTTCGTTACCTTTAGGCGGATCCCAGTTCATTTTGATACGACGTTGCAAGTCTCTCATGTATGGACCGAAATCAGGTGCGGCAATAGTATCTATACCCGGAGCGCCATTTGGATTACCGGGGCCAGGGTTACCATAGTTTCCGCTGCCACCTTTACTTCCAGTAGCTCCTTTAGAACCTGTACTTGTACCTGAACCTGTTCCCGTTGATTTGTATGTAGGCGCTAAAGACGGTGTAGGCGAGTAATTTCCGCCTGCAGATTTATTGCTTGTTGTACCGCTTCCGCTTACAGGACCTGTGGATAAACTTCCCGTATTTGCACTTGGCGGAACAGGAACATTAAAGTTTGTTTTTGGTGTCGGTGTCACAACTTTTGGTGCGGCAACAGGTTTTGCACTAGGTTTTACACTTGGAGGTGCAGGTTTTGGCGCAACATTTGTTTTTGCAGGTTGAGGTGAAACCTTTTTAGGTGTTTGTTGAACCGCTTTTGGCAGCGCAGGTTTTGCTGCAGGTTTTGTAACCTTTTTTTGAGGTTTTGCGGCAGGAGCAGCCTGTTTTGGTTTTTGTGTTTTTGCAGGTTTTGGTGAAGGCATTGATACTTTGCGTTTAGGGTCATGCTTTCCACCTGCACGTGAATTTATATCAGCTCTGTATGGAGTTTTTTTATTGATAGGTGTTGCAGGTTTTTCAACCAACACAAATTCTATATCATTCATTTTTGGTTTAGGCGGTTTTAACATAAAAAGGTCAATGCCTAACAACATTAAGGCAAATGATATTAAAGCCACCGCGCAAACTACCGCAGGATGTAACAATGTTGACATTACAACAGCTTTTTTAAACGATATATAATCTTTATTATCACGTATTACAGCAGGAGTAGTATATGAACCGTTATTTTGTTCATCTTCTTCCAATATTTTATTTATATTTCCTATAATTGACATTTATAATCCCTATTTTTACAAATTACATTATATTTTTAACTTTAAATATAAAGTAAAATATTCCCCTACTATCTATTCTTCGTAACTATAACTTGACGGTTGAACCGTAATAGGTTGAGTTAAGATAATATCAACGGAAGAATTTGCAGGAATTTGTACATTAGTACCTTTTGTAGCACCGCCTTTAACTAAACCGCCGCCTGCGCCGACAGCTGTTCCTAAGGCTGCGCCTTGACCGACATTACCGCCCGCAAGTGCGCCGAAGACAACCCCTGATAAAGCACCGATTGCGGCACCTGCAGTTACATCTTTTGCGTATTCTTTAGCGACATCCAATTTTGTTCCGCCGACAAGAAGTCCTGTTCCGTCGTTTGTTCTAACTACACCGTTAATTGGTATTTGTATACCTTGAGGTGTTGTAATTTGTGTAAACGTGATTTTCAATTTTCCGTTTATGCCGCCCCAAGTTGCTTTTTTGCATGTTGTAACGGTTCCTGTTAGAGTACTTCCTGCAGGAGCGATTAGTTTATTATCATAATAAAAATTAGAGCCCAATGCCATTTGAATTAGTTGACCTTGAGTTAATTTATCTGAAGCCAATTCCACTGTTGTAACGGCAGGAACAACTGCGCCTGCGGGAACACTTACCAAGTAACCTCTTAACGGTTGTCCTGAAGTGTAAGTTTGTTGTTGTGGCGGTTGATTAGTTGATTCATAGTTATAATTTGTTGCAGCAAAAGCAACATTCGTTACTAATAATGTTGATATTAGTGTAACACTTAATTGTTTTTTCATTTTAATCCCTCACAAAATAGTACAATAATGATATTGTATTTTTTTTTATTATTCTTGTCAATTTGTTAAGGTATGTGTAATCCATGCGGGACTTGTAAGAACTATCATTAAGTCTGCACCTGCCGCTATTGTTAAATGTTCGCCCATTTTACGTTCAGGTCCTGCCACGTATTTTATTGTTCCCAAACCAAATCCTTGTTGAAAATGAGGTTGTTTATGCCAAACAAGAGGTTGAGTCAAACCGCCGCCGATTAAGTTTTTGTTATTTGTATAAATATACCCTTTCATCGGAATTTCAAATCCGTCAGGAAGAACCATTTTTGTAATTTTTACGACCATAGAGGCATTTGTTCCGATAACGGGTTCATTCATTTTTTCTATAAATCCGTTGAAAATAGTGCCTTTAGGAATTATATTCGTATCTTGCATAAAAGTATCATTTGTTGCGGCAAAAGATACTTTTGTTGTTTCATCGCAATATTTTGTAGAAAATTCTCTTAGGTTAATAACCTGAATAAAAGTTCCTGCGGGGACTTCTACACCGTCGTACCCTCTGAGAATAAGATTATTTTCGCCATTAGTTTCGACAGCACTTGTGCAAAGTCCTGAAAATATGAATATAAAAATAAATAAAGCTAAAAATCGTTTCATATTTTTAGTATAATAACGTTTTTAAAAATTTCAAATCGTTAAGGTATATGATTTTTATTTATTTAAAGACACAAGAAAATCTTTTAATTTTTCTTTTGTTTTTGTAGGCATATCTATTATTATATTCAATAGCTCAAAATCAATGTTTGAATATTTATCATTTTCATTGTTATTCAAAAAACCGAGCAAAAAATTAGGATTAATTTTTGCACTTTCAAACATAGCGCAAAGAGTTTTTATATCAGGAAAAGTTTTACCGTTTTCTATATTTGATAAATTATTTTGTTCTAAATTGATAATTTCGCAAAAATCATTTTGTGTCATATTATTTTGCTTGCGAAAAGATTTTATTCTTGCTCCAATATGTTTTTTTAATAGATTTTCTTCCATATTGTAATTTTAGTTTATGTTATTACTTTTTATAATATCTTATGCAATATATAGTTGTATAAATATAATATACATGATATATTTTAAATATGAATAAAGTTGTTTTACTTATATTAGCATTATTATCACTACAAACTTCTTTTGCAATTGCACAAAATTGCAATTATGATTTAGCAAATAATAAAGCAGTCATAATGATTGATTTGGATGGTGTTCTTGATGAGTATGAAAAATATGATAAAAGTAAAATTCCTAAAATTAGAAATGGTGCAAAAGACTTTATTAAAAATCTATATGAAATGAAAAAATATGACTTGGTTCTTTTTACAACGAGAAGCCCTAAATTAGCAACATTCTGGCTTATAGACAATAACATTGATAAATATTTTATAGATGTTACAAACGTAAAATATCCGGCAAAAATTTACATAGATGACCGCGCAATACAATTTAACGGAGATTACAATAATACATTAAAAGAAATAGAAACATTCAAAACTTATTGGAAAAAATAATTTGTAAATTGCTAATATTCTTAAAACAATGCTTTAATAGAGTCAAAAATTTTGTCGGTAATTTCAACAATGTATTCTTGTGAAACAAGTCCGTTTATAATTACGTCTGCAATTTGGTAAGTCGGTCTTATGTATTGCTGAGCTGTTTTGTTTACGTCTTTAAATTGCAAATCCGCAGCCTCACCTGTTTTACCGCGAGATTCTGCACGTTTGTACCAGCGTTCTTTTAAAACTTCCAAAGGCGTAAATACATAAACCTTTACGTCCATAATATCTCTTACTGTTTCGTGAAGTACGTACAAACCTTCCGTCAAAATAATTTTTGCAGGTTCTTTAATTTCTCCGTCAGGTTTTGATTCGCAAGTTACAAAGTCATAATTTGGAGATTGAACGGTTTTTCCGTTTTTCAATGCAATTAAATGCTCCCTCATCAAAGGAAGATTTATTGCCTCAGGAGTATCAAAACTAAATCCCGTTTTAAACAATTCCTCGTAACTTCCTGCCTCTTGAAGCTCTTTTGAAGTATCTTTGTAATAATCGTCTTGTCTTACAACAGTGTAATAACCTTTTTTATTTTTATCTTTAACGCATGCCTTAGTTGTATTGTCTACAAAAACTGTTTTACCTGAAGCACTTTCCCCTGTAATCGCAATTAAAAATGTTTTTTTCTTTTCTTCAACAACTTTTCTTGCAATATTCATTATAAAGCTATCTGTTGTTTTTAAAAATAATGGCTGAGGTTGCTTTTTATCATATTCAAGAATATCTTTAAGCGTATCGACTATTTTGGTAATCATCTCCATATCACGACCGCTTGAATAAAAATTATATCCTGTTAATAAGTCATCCATCATTTTTAACTTCCATGCTTTTCGGCTTTCATAAATATTGTACTTTAAACAATTAAAATTTTCCAATATTATAAAAAAAAATTGATACTTTACTTAAATTTTTGTATAGATTAAAATAAAAGTGTTAAATTAACAATTTTTTCAGGTTTATATAAAAAGGAGAAAAGAGATGAAAAAATCAATTAAAGACTTAGGTGACGTTAAAGGTAAAAGAGCTTTAGTCAGAGTAGACGTGAATGTTCCTTTGGACGCAGACAAAAATGTAACTGATGATACAAGAATTCAAGCTATTTTGCCTACTGTTAAATTTTTACAAGAAAAAGGTGCAAAAATTATTTTAATGGCACACTTGGGCAGACCGCAAAAATTAAAAGAAGGTCAAAAACTTGAAGATTTATCTTTAGAACCGGTTGCAAAATATATGTCCAAAGTTTTAGGTCAAGAAGTTAAATTTGTAAAATCACCAATTGGTGAAGGTGCAGATAAAGAATTAGCAAATTTACAAGACGGACATGTTGCATTACTTGAAAATATTCGTTACTATAAAGCTGAAGAAGCAAAAGACGATGATATGACTTTTGCCGAAGAACTTGCAAAACTTGGTGATTTTTATGTAAATGATGCATTCGGTGCAGCACACAGAAACCACACTTCAACAGCAAAAGTTGCTAAATTGGTTAAACCTGCTGTATCAGGTTTGTTAATGGAAAAAGAAATCAGATGTCTATCACAAGCATTGGACAATCCTGAAAGACCATTTACAGCTATCGTTGGCGGTGCTAAAGTTTCTTCTAAAATCGGTGTTTTAGAAAACTTATTGGACAAAGTTGATAACATGATTATTGGCGGCGGCATGGCTTACACATTTGTTAAAGCAAACGGCGGTAAAATCGGTAATTCTATTTGCGAAGACGATCAATTAGAAGTTGCAAAGGCTATTGAAAAGAAAGCTCAAGAAAAAGGTGTTAAATTGGTTATGGCAACCGACGTTTTGGTTACAGACGATTTTTCAGGCAACGGCACAAACAAATTTGTAAAAATTAACGAAATTCCTGACGGATTTGAAGGTGTTGACGCAGGTGAAGAATCAAGAAAAGCATTTGCTGAAGTTGTAAAATCATCAAAAACAATTCTTATGAACGGTCCTGTAGGTGCATTTGAAAATCCTAAATTTGCAGAAGGAACAAAATCAATTTTAGAAGCTGTTGTTGAAGCAACTAAAAACGGTGCAACATCTGTTATCGGCGGCGGTGATTCTGTTTCTGCAGCTAAAAAATTCTTTAAAGCAGAAGATTTTACTCACGTTTCAACAGGCGGTGGTGCATCTTTAGAATTTATAGAAGGTAAAGTTCTACCTGGTGTTGCCGCTCTTGATGAACAATAAATAGTGAATCGTGAATAGTGAGTTGTGAGTTGAATTTGCTATAAAAAAAGACCTGAGAAAAATCTCAGGTCTTTTAATAATTTCCTCAATCGGATTAAACAAGGTTTAAAGCGATTGAAGGTGCTTGGTTAGCTGTTGCTAACAAGCTTGCAGAAGTTTGTTGAAGAATTTGTTGTTTGATGTAGTTAGAAGATTCTTCAGCAATATCTGCGTCCTTAATCAAAGAACTTGCTGATGTCAAGTTAGTTGCCATTACTTGAGCTGATTCCATAGCAGAAGCAATAGCTGCTTGTTTACCACCGATTGCAGTTTTAGCATCAGTTACACTCTTGATAGCTGCATCAATAGTAGTCAAATAAGTTTTAGCTTCTGAAGCTTGAGTCCAAGCAACATCAGAGTCAACTCCTAAACCTGCTCTTGTACAGTCTTGGAATACATCTGAGCCAAGTGTGATAGTAGAATCAGTATCATTGTTGATACCAACTTGCAAGCTTACACCACTATTTTTTAATGAACCATCAAGCAATTTCTTACCGTTAAACTCAGTAGAATTTGCAACACGGTTGATTTCGGCAAGTCTTGCATTTACCTCAGTCTTGATTGCTGCTAACGCATCAGAACCATAAGTACCATTGGCAGCTTGTTCAGTCAAGTCTCTGATACGAGTTAAGTTGTCGTTAATAACACCCATTACACCCTCCATTGTGTCTAGCATTGAAGCACCCATTTGAGCATTGTCTTGCGCAACTCCTAATGAACTTGTTTTGTAATCCAATTTGTTTGACACTGCCATACCTGCTGCATCATCTTTTGATGAGTTGATACGTGAACCGGTTGACATACGTTCCATAGCTGTGTTCATTTTGTTTGTAGCTTTGTTCAATGAGTGTTGAGCTGTAAGTGAAGGTACGTTAGTGTTTACTGTAATTGCCATAAGCGATCTCCTTTCGTGATTGATACACCACAATCCTTTGTGATGTATGTT
>CAJOPF010000124.1 GCA_905236205.1 Candidatus Gastranaerophilales bacterium | reverse complement strand
TTTATCTATCACCCACATTATATACATCGACATGCCTCATGAAAATCTTTAGCGTTTTGTTTATTCTTGTTACATTTCGTTACAAAAGTGTGTAAACAATATATTAAAAAATAAGGATATTGTTAAGTTATAAACATTTAAAAAGATAACTTGTTTTGAAAAAAAATATGTTTATGTTATCATTTGTCCATAGACAAAAAAAGGAGAATTTATGATTTCTGTAAACGATTTAAAAACAGGCTTAACATTACAACTCGACAACGGCGCTTTATGGTCTGTTGTAGAATTTTTACACGTAAAACCGGGTAAAGGTGCAGCGTTTGTAAGAACAAAACTTAAAAATGTTGAAACTGGTCAAGTAGTTGAAAGAACTTTCAGAGCAGGTGAAAAAGTTGCAAAAGCTATGTTAGATCGTCGCGATATGCAATATTTATATAAAGAAGGTGACGGCTACGTAATGATGGATTTGGAATCTTACGAACAAATTACGGTATCTGCCGACATGATAGGTGACGGACTTAAATACTTAAAAGAAAATATGAACTTATCAGTTTTAACTCACGAAGGCGCAGTAATCGGTGTTGATTTACCTGCACACGTTGAATTGGAAGTTGTTAATACACCTCCTGCCGAAAAAGGAAACACTTCTCAAGGCGGTACAAAACCTGCTGAAACAGAAACAGGTGCTGTTGTAAACGTACCTTTCTTTGTTGTAAATGGTGACAGAATAAGAATTGATACAAGAACTAACGAATACCTTGACAGATGCTAATATAGCTTCTTAACAAAAAGGAAAAATATATGAAATTTGAATTAAAATATCTTGAAAAATTAGCTAAATTGATGACAGATTCAGAATTGACAGAAATGCAGCTTGAAGATCAGGAACAATTTATAATATTGAAACGCGAAAAACAAACCGTTACAGCACAACAAGTGTTGCCTGAAATTCAAACTCAAGTTATAGCTAAAGAACAAACAACAGTAAAAGAAGAAACTACTGAACAAAAAACAGCTGAAGAAACAACAAAGGAAAGCAAAGCAATAAAATCTCCTATGGTTGGAACTTTTTATAAAGCAGCTTCACCTGATTCTCCTGCGTTTGTTGAGGTTGGTTCTCTTGTTGCACAAGGAGAAGTTGTTTGTATAATTGAAGCAATGAAATTGATGAATGAAATTGAATCTGATTTTTCAGGCAAAGTTGTTGAAATTTGCGTAGACGACGGTCAACCTGTTGAATACGGTCAAGTTCTCATGTATATTGAATAATTTGGGAAAATATTATGTTTAGGAAAGTTCTTGTCGCAAACCGCGGCGAAATTTCGGTTAGAATTATAAGAGCATGTAGGGAATTAGGTATTCCTACTGTTGCTGTATATTCTGAAGCAGATGCAAATTCTCTTCATGTAAGATTAGCAACCGATGCATACTGTATAGGACCTGCTGACAGTGCAAAAAGTTATTTAAGTATTCCTGCAATAATGTCTGTTGCAGAAATTGCAGGGGTTGATGCAATTCACCCCGGATACGGATTTCTGTCTGAAAGAGCAGATTTTGCAGAAATTTGCGAACAACACAGTATAAAATTTATCGGACCTTCTTCAACATCGATGAAAAAAATGGGCGACAAAGCAAACGCTCGTAAAACCATGATAGATAACGATGTGCCTGTTATCCCTGGTACAGGAATTATTCATGATGTAAAAGAAATCAAAAAATTTGCAAAAAAAGTCGGTTATCCTATTATACTTAAAGCAACCGCAGGCGGCGGCGGAAAAGGTATGCGAATAATCCGAAATGACAGCGAAATCGATACTAATTTTTCACTTTGCAGAACAGAAGCAAAAAAAGCATTCGGAAATCCTGATGTTTATTGTGAAAAATTTTTGGAACATCCTCGTCATATAGAAGTTCAAATTATCGGAGACAAATACGGTCATTATATTTACCTTGGTGAGCGTGATTGTTCTATACAAAGAAGACACCAAAAACTGTTAGAAGAAGCTCCTTCTCCTGCAATTGATGAAAGAACAAGAAAAAAAATGGGTGAAGCTGCAATCAGAGCAGCTAAAGCCGTAAAATACGAAGGTGTCGGCACATGTGAATTTTTACTTGATAAAGACGGCAAATGGTACTTTATGGAAATGAATACCCGTATTCAGGTTGAGCACTGTGTTACAGAAATGATTTCACAAATTGATATCGTAAGAGAACAAATCAGGGTTGCATCAGGCGAAAAATTGGGTTACAAGCAAAGAGACATTATTTTAAAAGGTCATGCTATTGAATGTCGTATCAATGCTGAAAATCCAAGCAAAGACTTTTTGCCATGCCCTGGAACTATCGAAGGATACGTTCAACCGGGAGGATTTGGTGTAAGAGTAGATTCGCACGTATACCCAGGCTATACAATTCCGCCGTATTACGATTCTATGATTGGAAAACTAATATGCTGGGGCGAAAACAGAAATCAAGCAAGAAGAAGAATTTATCAGGCTTTAAAAGAATATGTTGTAATCGGTGTTGATACAACAATTCCGTTCCACCAGTCAATTATTGAAGATGAAGTGTTTATCAGCGGTAAATTTGATACAAGTTTTCTTGAAGATTTTTACAAACGTGCAATTAAAACCAATTTGAAGAAGAAAAAATAATTTATAACTTTGCATAAATAAAATTAGAGTTTATAATATAATTATGGCTGATGAACAAGACTTACAGGAAATAGAAGAACTACAGGCTATCTTGCGTGAAGATTCATCAAACTTTCAGGCAAGACGACGCTTGGCTATGGTTCTTTTAGACAAAGGTTTTAATGAAGAATCATTGAAACAATTTCAATTCTTGATTAGTATTTTTCCGCAAGATGCCAGCTTGTACTACAATAAAGGTATCGTTCACGAAAAAATGCGTGACAGCCAAAAGGCAGAACAGGCTTATTTAAAAGCTATTGAATTGTCTCCAAATGACACTGATTTTTATTATAATTTAGGTCTTGTTTATATTGATATGAGAGAGTATGACAAGGCTATCGAACAGTTTAAAATAGTTTTGGAAACAGATGTTGACGATTCAAACAGTTATTTTAACTTGGGACTTTGTTATGTAAAAAAAGAGCAGCCTGATATTGCTAAAATATGTTTTATGAAAGCTGTTCAGCTGAATAATAACGATATTTTTGCTCATTTTCATCTCGGTTATATTTACAGAAATGAAGGAAAAATACAAGAAGCAATTGCGGAATACAAAAAAGTTATTGAACAATCACCAAATTACAGCTGGGCTTATTTCAATTTAGGTTCAATAGCATATTCACAAGGAGAATATAACCAAGCATTAGGATATTTACAACAGACTTTGCAATATAACCCCAGAGACATTGAAGCATACAAAATTATTGCGAAAATTTTAAGTAAATTTGAAAGATATGATGAAGCATTGATGATGATGCAGGCGGCTTTACAGGAAATTACGGATAACGGAGATTTGTATTACGTAACTGCACAAATACTAAAAAATAAACAAATGTGGGCTGACTATAAAAAATGCATGGAACTGGCTATGCAGAATTATGAAACACTTTCAAAAACACCAAAAGAAGTTAGTATTGAAATGGAACAAACAATGCCAAAATAAACGCCCTAAAATTTAATTTTAGGGCGTTTTATTGAATTTATTTTATTATTTATTTTGTTGCGCACATATATTTAGACATAGCCTCTTGTGATATATCAGCCGTATCTTCTAGTATAGATGCAACAACAGCATCCGATTGCCGAGCCATTTGAATAAGCTTGACTGCATATTGAGCTTGAACTTCAGGTGTCATTTGACTTCCGCCGATAGATTCTATATCCATAATCACCTCGCTGTGTCTTTTGTATATTTACATTATAACTCTCGATTTTAAAGTTTTCCAGTGTTCAGGTTAAAAATTTTTACAATATAAAATAAAGGGTAGTTATGTACATAATTAAATTAAATGTCACTTCGAACCCTTTAAATGTATGTAAGAACTCTAAAATACTAATTTTAACCAAATTAAAAGCGGTTGAGGTCTATGCCTAACCGCTTTTCAGAGGGGATGGGATTGTCTTGCTCATTCGCATTTAACGGCAATTCCAAGTTTTGATTTCGTGATTACATCACTCAACAAAACTTTCCAGCCTCAGCTCATTCGCGTTCAAACCCACATTAGTGGGTTCTCATCCTCATCCCATAATAAAAACCATACTGACAAACGTCTGTATAGTTTTTATACAGAGGGGATGGGATTCGAACCCACGGTGGGCT
>CAJOPF010000123.1 GCA_905236205.1 Candidatus Gastranaerophilales bacterium | reverse complement strand
CATGCAGTTCCCGCCTATGTGTCTGCTGTTTTACTAGAAAAGTATACCCAAGCACTAACAAAATCTGAATTAGAAATATGTAAAAATGTATTATTAGACTACGCAAGAATGCCGATAAATTTAAATTATAATTTTCAATATTCAGATGGAGTACAGCCAGCAATAGAAACGCTAAATCATATTATTGAAATATATCCAAATGATACTCAAATTGTTGAGATTTTACTAATTTTTGCATTATTCAGTTGGAAAGATATTAGAAAATATGCCATTAAATGTTTAGCAAAATTGTGGAATACTAATTTTGATATTGCAAACGATGTGTGGCTTGCATACTTAAATTTTAAGCCAGAATATGAAAAGTTCTGCCAAAAAGCTTGGAAATTAAAATATAATAATAATTTAAAAGAAATTGATAAAGTATATAAAAGATTCTTTATTAAAATTGAAAAAATATTAAAAAAAGAAATTACATATAAAGATATTGATTTATCTTTGCTTGATTATGAGGGTTTATGTGTTGGTTTTCAAATTCTTCCAAATGGTTCTAGTTGCAATGAACACAAAGAATTCTGCTTAGAGAACATTCAAAAATTTACAAATATTTTTGACAAAGATTTTGATTATAATGAAACAAATTACAGAGAAGTTATTAGCCAATTCTCGAGTAAATTGGCATACTATTTATTAAAACTTCCATTGGATGAAATTGACAAATTTATTGAACCAATTTTATTGAAAGAACACTTAAAGAAAGATTTTTCAGAATTTTTATTGGATTTATCTGTTGTGCAAGATGAAGAAAAAGAATATGAAAAATTTTGGTATATTTGGATGCTTTTATATGAAAAGATAAAAAATATTGTTAACACTTCAAGATATGTGCCAAAAGAAATTATAGAAAACTATCTTCTGGCAGGATATATAATGAATTATGGTAATACAAAATCTTGGCATTCTCTAAAAAAAGAAAATATAGAATTTTATTACAATATAGCAAATGATATTGGAAAATATTCTGAAACACTATATTCCATTGCAAGAGTATTTAATGGTATTGCGTCTAATTATATTGAGGATGGTATTAAAATATTACATCAATTAGTAACACAAAATATCTATTCTGAGATAGAATCTAATACTATATATTATATTGAAAATATTGTAAGAAATTATTATGCACTAAATAAGCAACAAATAAAGACTGATACAAAATTAAAAAATACAATTATTGATATTTTAACTTTTTTAGTTAATAATGGTTCCGTTTTTGGATATATGTTAAGAGAACAAATATTATAAGATCTCCATCTCATAGTTAATTTAATCTTGTTCTGAGTGTTAAATTACAACCTTTTTGGGGTTCAGCGCGAGTGAGCTGAGGGCGAAGGTCTTTTCTTTGAAAGAAACAAGTTTCTGAAAAGAAAAACCGTAGTCCCGTTAAACGCGAACGAGCAAGACAGCAGATTTTACGTAAGAGTGTAGTCGAGCGTATGCGAGCGAACTCGAGTATGTGAGGATAAATATTTGCGACAACGAAGTACTCTGCCGAACAAAACAATTAAATATTGTTTTGTGAGAGGTAAAATTACTTGTCCGAGAGACAGTAAAATCTAAGACAAGTCCCCCCTTCGACACCATAAAGAGGGTGAAAACTTTTGTTAACTTTAATATTCTCTTACAAAGATTTTGCCGCTAAGTCATTTTGCAGAAAATCTTTTAATTCGGTTGTGGAATTCAAAACTGCATAAGCACCTTCTGATTTTAATCGTTCAACTAATGTTTGCGATTTATCCTGAGGCGGTAAACAACCAATACCTATTACTCCCGCAGCTTTTGCCGCACGCATATCATCTACGGTATCACCCATGTAGTATATTCTTTCGCTATCAACATTTGATTTTATAATAATTGCTCCCTTCGGATCTGGTTTTTGATGTCCTTCACCAACAGAATCAAAACCTACTACTTGCGTGAAATAATCTATTATTTCAAATCTCTTTAACGTATGCTTTGCTTCGTATTCGTATCTGCCTGTGAAAATAGTTAAATTATAATCCTTTGCCAATTCTTTAATATATTCTTGGTCTAATATCGGCTCTTCTATATTTATATAACCTTCAAAATTTTCATTACAATATCTTTCAAAATAAAATTTTTGAATGTCCTTGTAATCAACTTCATATCCGCCCTTTTTAAACAATAATTCCAAAATATCCCAATCGTTATTATACCCTCCTGACTGTTTAATCGGAATAACATCTTTTTCATAAGATATTTCGTCTTTTGAAAAGTAATTATAGCAATCAACCAAAAGCTTGCAATAGGAATTTCTTGTATCAACAAGAACACCATCCATATCAAATATCAAAGTAGGCTGCATAGTGGATTTCCTTTCTCACATAAATTACTATAATCATAACATGAAGAAAATTATATTTACAATTTTATGTCTTATTATATTCAGCCATTCCGCTTTTGCTTTTGATGTAGTTTACCCTAAATCAGCTTTTTCAAAAATCAATTCTCCAAGCACATTTTTTGTAGGAGCGGTTAAAAATGGCAGTAAACTCTATTTGAATAATGAAGAAATTCCCGTTCATAAAACTGGTGCTTTCGCTCAAAGCGTTAAATTAAACGAAGGAAGAAATGAATTTGTTCTGGTTTCAGACAATCAAACAAAAACTTACGTAATAGAAAGACCTTCTTCATACAAAAATTATAAACCTGCAGTTTATACAAAATACAATAATCCTTTAACCGTAGAAATTTCAAGAAACGGAGCGCCAATTCGCACAACGGCAATTCAAGAAGGAATAAACAGAATTTCACATTTTCAAAAGGGAATGCCGCTAAAAGTTTTGGGTGAATTAGGTAATATGTATAAAATAGAGTTATCGCCAAAAACATCAGCTTGGGTTGCAAAATCAGATGTTAAGCAAAAAAAAGAAAGCTATGAGCGCGCCTTTTTATTCGATTACAGAAGCAGAGAAACCGATTCGGATTTTATATATGAATTTGCACTTTCACAAAAAACACCTTATTCAATAACAGAAAACGGTGAAACAATGACATTGAAAATATTTAATGTCGGAGCAAACGAAGATAATACTGCAGTATTTAAAATAACCTTAAACCAAAGACTAATGGGCTATAACCTGCAATACAAGGGAGATACTCTCGTTTTAAGCATAAAAAAAGAACCAAAAATAAAAAGAGCAAAAAAATATCCGCTTAAAAACGTTAAAATAGTCATAGACGCAGGTCATGGTGGTAAAGAACTTGGTGCAGTAGGCTGCTGCAGAAACTACGAAAAAGATTTTAACTTATCAATATCCAAATATTTAGAAGAAAACCTTAAAAAGATGGGTGCAACCGTTTATATGACAAGAAAATCAGATAAATTTGTATCTTTAAATGACAGAGTTAAATTTACAAACGACAAAGATGCACAAATTTTTGTAAGTATACATGCAAACTCCCTTCCTGACAGTCAAAATCCACAAAAACACAGCGGGTCTAGCGCATATTATTACTATGACGAAGCAAGACCTTTAACAGAAGCTATATTAAATGCCGTAAGTAAATCTGTTAACATAAATATAGAAGGTATTAGACAAGCAAGTTTTGCTGTTGTCAGAAACACATCTGCAGTAAGCGTTCTAATCGAAACAGCATACGTAATAAACCCTGATGACAATTATCTTTTAATGACTGATGATTTTAGGCAAAAATATGCAAAAGCAGTTGCACAGGGAATAAAAGATTACGTATGGCAAAACAGACACAAACACCTTACTGTTTGGAACAGACATAAAATAAAATTTGAAAAAATAAGTTAAACCATAACAAATTTCATCAAACCGACAACTTCTCCGTTTAGAGTTTTAATTTCTTGTTCAAATGGTATATTAGCCCAACTTAATTTTTTAATTAAACTCAACGCAGAAATTTCACGAGCTTTTGCATCACCGTCCAAAAGCTTAATAACCAAACCATCAGCAGCATCAAGATTTACAATAATAATAAGTCCGTCAGCACCAACTTTTGCTATTAAATTTTTTGATTTCAACATTATTTTTGTATCTAATCTGTCTTCACCGCCAATTATATAAGAATATTCCAAAAATGCTCTTTTTATTCTTTCGTATTTTGGAGATAAAAACAAATTCAAATATCCCCTTAACATGCTTTTCAACGGCATTGAAAAAATAGGTACTCCACATCCGTCTTTTGTTATCGGATAATCTTCAACAACTTCGCATAAATCGTATATTTTTTCTTTTATAAGCTGTTGCACAGGATGTTCCAAATCACAATAATTTTGCATATCCCAACCGTATTTTTTACATAATGCCAGCATCATAATATGCTTGCCAACACAATTATTGTGAAGAACGGTAGGCTTTTCATTATTTTTAATCAAGTTTTCTCTTGCCCGCTTAGAAAGAGGTTCATGAATACCACATTGTAAATCAGATTCCGAAATGCCAACTTTTTTCAATAATTTCTGCGCAATTTCAATATGGCAGCTTTCACCGGCATGCGAAGCGCAACACAAGGCAATTTCTTCTACCGTAAAATCTAAATCTTCATCAATTATTAACGCACCCTGCAAAGACTTTGCACAAGAACGCAAAAAGAAAGGATAACCAAAAGTCTCTCCAAACTCTTTGTCAAAAAGTACAACAAAACCTAAATGTTCTTGTACTGTTAACTCATCTCTAAAATGTTTTACTAACCTTTGCGGAATATAACTGTCAGGATACATAATACTACGACTTTTTAAACATTGATAACAACTTAGCTAATTTTGCTTTTAAAACCATATTTTGTTTTTTCAATTCGTTAATTTCATTGATATATTTGCTGTCGTTCCCTGTAACTCCGTCAGGAATTATTGAAGAATCCAAAATAAATCTCTTTTTAGCTTCTTCCTTTATTACCATTAACGATGACGTATCCTTTTGAGTGATAAAACCAAGTTCTATCATCAATTCAGCTATTTTCTTCTGAATACCTTGTGCAGCCAGTTCCTTTTGTTTTCTAATTGTTATTTCAAGTTGGTCAACATTGATTTTACCAACTCTCTTATAATATTCACCTGTTCTAAATCTTCCTGACATAAACCCAGACATGGCAATAATTTTCACAGGAACAGGAGCCTTTATTAAATCGGCATCAACTGCAGCTAAGAAATATTTACAAGTTTCTTCCAATGTCCAAAAATGGTTTAAAGCACACTCCATAATAGACATTCCGTCTTCTGCGCTTTCCAAAAATGTATAAATATTTTGGTCAAAGCCCTTTGTTCTTTCCGCAAGTTCTGTTTTACCCACATAAGATAATTCAGGAACGTATATATGCAGCAAATCATTTTCTTCTTGGAAAATAAAGTCATCTGAAATAACGTGTTTCAAATCTTGCCACATGTAGAAAAAGATTACCTGCTTAATCCACAATGGAAATTCTTTTATTTTTAATATGAAATTGTTTAACAGATTTTTCTTCAAAATACTCTCCATTCAGTATTTATATAACAGGAATTATATAATATAATAATAGCATATTCAATAGAAAATAAAAGAATGTAACAAAGGATAACAAAATGAGCGTAGACGGTTTTTCAATGGCTTCCATAGGAATGCCAAAAGATATTACATCTGCACAGGCGGCACTAAGCACCGAACATGGAATTAACATCGGTAATGAAAAAGTTGTTGGAAAAATTGACCGAGCTTTAAATAAAAAAATCAATAATGAAGAAAAAGAAGAAAAAAACAGACGAAATCAAGATTTTAAGGACGGATACGACGAAAACGAGGAAGACGAAGAAAAAAAGGATATAGTAGACAAAGACGAAAAAATAACGGGTAAAAAAGCCAAAGAACTTAAAATTACAGCTATCAAAGACCCTCAAAATGTTGTTCTTTATTTTAATAACAAAACAGAAAAAGTTGAATTGTATAATAAAGTTACAAAAAAGATTCTTGAAAGCATAAATGTAAACGATTTTGTTGAAATGATAAACAAGTTGGATTATAATTCGGGTATACTCGTAAATAAAACAATATAAAAGAGGTTAGTTTAATGAATCAATATTTACAGCAATATCAAAAAAATGAGGTAGAAACAGCTTCTCCTGAGAAGATACTAATTCTGCTGTATGACGGAGCGATACAATTTTTAAACAAAGCGAAAATTGCCATGTCGCAAAAAAATATTCCTGAAATTCATAACAACATAATTGGTTGTGAAAACATCCTTTTGGAATTTATAAATACCGTAGACCTTGAAAACGGCGGTGATTTTGCTGTAAGAATACAAGCCCTTTATCAATATTTTTATAATACACTTGTTCAGGCAAATATTAAAAAAGATGAGTCAAAAATTGACGAAGTATTGAGACATTTGATTGATTTGCGTGCGACATGGAAACAGGCAATAGCTATAGCTAACAGTCAAAAAACATTTGTTGCTGCGACATCCGAAGAATCAGGTTACGAGGGATAGATGTCAAAACAGTTTGAACAGCTTGAAATTTTATATAAACAAATTTTATGTATTTCTCATGAAATAAAAGATTTGACCGATGAAAAAAATTTTGATGAAATAATTTCAAAAGAAACTTTAAAATCACAGATTATAAATCGGGTTTTACTTGCAAGAAAAACAATACAACTTGACGAAAACGAAACGGAAATTTTAGAAAAGCTTAAATCTAAAATTTTGCAAAGTGAAAAAGAAAATCTTGAAATAATAAAAGAGTTGAAAGCTGAAACTTTACTGGAATTAACAAAATTGAATTCACAAACAAAACTCTCAAATCAATACGGACAAACGGAAGAAATTACGGGTTCAATTTGTGAATACACAAGTGATTAGTATATTGTTTAATTTATGCTAAAAGCTGATTATTGCTGAAAAGGCAATTTTTTAAAAACTAATGACTTTATATACATGTAAGATAAACCGAGAGAGATAGATATATTATTTCTCATAACGTTTATTTGTTATTGGTATTTTGGATTAAACGCATATTCAAAGAAAGGATGTACCTTTAGAATATAAAAAAGATTTGGTTTTATAAAAATTAGGTAAGGTTGAAATAGGGAAAATTGTGTAGTAATTTTATGTAACAGACGCGGTGAAACAAAAAGTTTCACCTTTTTTTTACTCATTCATCAAATCAACAAGAGCCGACACAAAATTTTTTTCATTAAAATAAGTACTGAAACTAATTTTTGAACGAGTTCTTTTTTGCGAATTTACAACATAAACAGCAGGTATTGTATTTGTTTCCGCAGCGGAACAAACATTATGCGGCTGCATATAACTCAAATTGATATCAACAACATTATAATCAGGCATTGAATTCATTATTTTTTTAAAAATAGGTGTAAACTGCTTACAAGCATAACAGGAATTTGCATGTATATATAAAACAAATGGCTTACCCGTATTCATCGCATCTTCGCATGACATGTAATTTGCAGAATTTACGGAATTTGCAAAACCAAACATTATAAGGATAATAAACAATAATTTTTTCATTATATATTTTTATTTACTTTCTTTTTTTTCAAGATTTTGCAATTCTTCGTAATATGCCTGAATCAATTTGTTTTGTTCGGCTTTTGCTTTTTCCAAGTCAATAAATGAACGAATTCTTAAATATCTGTCCAATTCGGCCTTTAATTCATCATAAGACCTTAATGCAGAAAGTGAAATATGAATCTTATTACCTATTTCAGAATCAAAGATATATAAAGCTGGAATACTGCCGACATTACCTGATACTATCGGATAATTTGCAGGATCCTGAATATCTAACAATGCAAAATTATATTTGTCTTTATAATCTTTCGCCAATTGGTGAAAAGCAGGCATAAAATCATGACAAGTTTTACAATAGTTTCCGTAAAACATAATGAATGTAGGCTTTGAATTATCCAGCTTTTTTGTTTCCGCCATACTTGTCAAAATTTTACTTTCAAAAAATGATTTTAAATGAGCTGAATTTACATTGTTCTTTTTATTCATAAAAACAAAAGAAATAGCCAATGCAATAAGTATAATAACCAGTAATACCGATAAAATTATTACTATTTTTTTCTTTGTAACCATAATAAAAAATTCCTTTGCACTTATACTAGCACAAAGGAATTTTTTATTAAAGATTTTTATTATAGAATTGCTCCCTTTGGAACAACCGTAATTCCGTTCGGAGATACATAGAAACCTTTTTGTAAATCAATTTCTCTGTCAAAACCGATTTTTGTATATGGCGGAATTTGAACATTTTTATCAATAATTGCGCGTCTTATTTCACAGTGTCTTCCTACGTTAACATTTTCCATTAAAATACTTTCTGTTACGGAAGAATAAGAATTGATTCTTACTTTTGGAGAAAGAATACATCTTGACAATCCGCCACCAGAAATAATACAACCTTCAGACACCATTGAATTTGTTGCCATACCGACTCTATCACCTTCCTGCCATATAAATTTTGCCGGCGGATAGTTATAGTTGAAGGTTCTTAAAGGCCATTCTTTTGCATATAAATTAAGTTCAGGACAAGAATCCAACAAGTCCATATTTGCTTGCCAATATGCATCTACGTTTCCTACGTCTTTCCAGTAACCTCTTTCGGCATCTGTTACTCCTGGGAATGTGTTTTCTTTAAAGTTATAAACATAAACAGGTTTGCCTTCATTCAATAACATTGGAATAACATTCTTACCAAAATCGTGGCTTGAATCTTCAATTTTGTTATCTCGATAAAGCGCATCCATCAGAACATCTTTATCAAAAATATAGTTACCCATTGAAGCCAAACACATATTTGGATTGCCTGGAAGTGCTCTTGGTTTTGTTTTTGGTTTTTCAACAAAGTTTGTCAATTTCCAGTTTTCGTCAACTTCCATAATACCAAATTCCGAAGCTTCTTCAATAGGAATTGGAATTGCTGCAATAGTTAATGCGGATTTCTTTTGTTTATGATAATCAAGCATTTGCGAAACATCCATTTTATAAACATGGTCTCCGCCAAAAACGCAAACGTATGTAGGATCGGCATCTACAATGTGTAAAACATTTTGGAATACAGCATCAGCAGTACCTCTGTACCAATCACCGCCCGTTCTCATTTGAGCAGGAACCAAATCTACATATTGATCAAGAAACGGAGATAATGCATAACCGCGTGAAATATGTTGATTTAATGAATCCGATTTGTATTGAGTTAAAACTTTAATTTTATAAAAACCGGAATTTATGAAATTATTCAACACAAAATCGATAATCCTGTATCTTCCGCCAAACGGAACCGCAGGCTTTGCACGGTCTTTTGTAAGCGGATGCAGTCTCTTACCTTCACCACCTGCTAAAATCATAACTAATGCGTCATCAATGGACATTTTCTACCTCACTACTTATCTATACCATTTATACAAATATTATTATAAATACGAATAAAAATTACACAATCATACAAAACGGTGAAAAATTTTTGTTGACCTATTTGTAACAAATTTGTTACATAGTATACCTGATTATACAATGACCGTTTGACTAAAAAAATTCTTTATGCTATAAATTGTGTGGGGTAAATGTATATTTTTTTAAGTCTTGCACATGTGTAAGACTTTTTATTTATGTTTTGTTATTTACCTTCAATAAAAGTAACAGTCCTTAACATTTTTGAAATTTTAGCTGAAAATAGTTATTATATTGTTGATAAAGTGTAATCTCGGGATAACAATTTGAAATGGAAAACAGTTTAAAACCTTTTTTAGACGATATAAAGAAGCTTTGGGACGGACTTGAGCTACCGCAAAAAGTCGGTTTGCTTGCACTTACGGTAATCACTGTCGCTGCTGCGGCATATATGCTTGCAAAATCTTTTGAGCCTGAATGGGTTGTTTTGTATAGTGACTTACCACAAACAGATGTGGCTAACATAGTAGAAGCCTTCAAGAAAAACGGTCAAGCCTATAAAGTTTCTGAAGATAAAAAAGCTGTCCTCGTACCCGCAAAAGACAAAGATGATATGAGAATGTTTGTTGCGGAAAACTCTTTAATTGAAAATCAATCACCTGGGTTTGAACTGCTTGATGACATGCAATTGGGTTCAACCGATTTTAAGAATAAACTGACTAAACAAAGAATTTTCCAAGGAGAACTTGTTCGTTCAATAGAAAAAATGAACGGCATAAAAAGTTGCAGAGTCCAACTTGCAGATCCCGAGCGCTCAATTTTTGAAGACAAAGACGAAGCTCCATCCGCATCTGTTATGCTGATATTACAAGAAGGATACCGTTTAAAGGCATCTCAAGTAAAAGCTATTAAAAATCTTGTGGCATACTCTGTTCCGAGATTAACTTCTGAAAGAGTTTTCATTACTGATCAAAACGGAGCAAGCTTATCTGAAGAAACAGGCAAAAATTCAAATGATATGGAAACTTTTAAATCAAATGCGGAGAAACAAACCGCAGCCAAAGTGACTCAAGTTTTGGAAAAAATTGTGGGTAAAGGTAATGTTTCCGTTCAAGTCAATGCTGATATAGATTTCAATTCAACAAAAGCTACCATTGAAACTTACGTTCCTGTCGGAGAGGGAGAAAACGGATATAAGGGAGTTTTAACAACATCTCAGTCAGAGGTTGAAACTTATGAAAATCCTAATCAAGCACCTGTAAATGCAAACGTTCAGGCAAGAAATTTAAACTATGCCAAAGAAAAAAATTCCGTAAATTATAGTGTATCCAAAGAAATAAAACAGGTTGTATACGCTCCTGGTACAATAAAAAGAATGACTATTGCCGTTGCCGTAAATAAAATTCTTACAGATACGGAAAAAGAAGAACTCCAAAATTTGGTTCTATCAGCAGCAGGTGCAAATTATGAACGAGGAGACGTTATAACGGTTTCAAGCTTACAGTTTGAATCTTTGGCAGACGATCAAAAGAAACAAGAAGTAATTGAAAAAGAAATAAAAACAAAAGCAACAGTAGATTATGTAACAAAGGATTTAGGTCCGTTAATTGTAGTTTTAATATTAGGACTTGCGGCATTATTCATAATCAGAGGACTAATGGGCAAAATGGGCAGAACTGTGGAAGTTGCGGATGTTCATCAAAAAGTATTTGAACCGCAATTACCTCAAATTACGGAAGAAGTTCCTGAAATCACGTTACAGGAAACTCTGCCTAAAATTGAAGCCAATATTGATCCTGAATTAGAAAGAGCAAGAATGGAATTAAACGATACAATTATGGCAGATCCTGCTGAAGCAGCAAGACTTTTGGTATCTTATATCAAGGATTAGAATATGGATAACGCACTATTAACACAACAACAAATATTATCAATGAATTCAATACAAAAAGTTGCGGCACTTTTAATTCTGCTTGGACCTCAAACCGCAGCCGAAGTATTAAGAAATATAACCGATAACGATTTATTGGAAAAAATTGCACTTGAAATAGCAAGTTTGAATAAAGTTCCAATGACATCGCTGGTTGGTATATTAGATGAATTTAGAAGTTTATTTCAGGCAAACAGTTACCTTGCAAAAGGTGGTAAAGAATATGCAAAACAAGTATTGGAAATGACATACGGACCTGATCAGGCTAAGAGAATAATGTCAAGACTTGAAACATTGATGAACGCCAATCCGTTTCAATTCTTCAACGAAGCCGATCCTGTTCAGCTTGCAACATCTTTCCAAAATGAAAACCCTCAACTTATTGCACTTATCTTAGCATACCTGCAACCGAACCAATCGGCAAAAGTATTAAACTGCCTGCCGCCTGAAGTACAGGCTGAAGTTGCAATAAAAATTGCGGAAATGGATACTACAAATCCTGAAATCCTTTCGGATATTGAAAAAATTGTAGAATCCAAATTCTCATCAGTAATGATTCAAGACTTCTCTCAAGCTGGAGGTATTGATACACTTGCAAATATCTTAAACAGAACCGACAGTGCAACAGAAAGAAATGTATTGGAATTGTTAGAAATTGAAAATCCTACATTGGCAGATGAAGTAAGAGAATTGATGTTCGTATTTGAAGATATTAAATCTCTTGATGATAAAACAGTTCAACGTATTTTACGTGAAGTTAATACAAAAGACCTTGCTCTTGCACTTAAGGGAACAAAACAAGAAGTTAGAGAAAAGATATTCTCAAATATGTCAGAACGTGCTCAACAAATGTTGCGTGATGATATGGAATACCTTGGACCTGTTCGTGCAAAAGATGTTCAAGAAGTTCAATCTCAAATTTGTGTAATCATTAAAGCACTTGAAGCTTCCGGTGAAATCGTTCTTGACCGTGATGAAGGAGAAGAAGAATTCATTGAGTAGAATAAAGGCTAATAACGTTCAAATAGGCTCAAACTTCGTTCTTCCCATTGAAAACCAACACAAGGAAGAACTTACTGCCATACAAAAAATGCTTGAACAAGCTAAAATAGATAAAGAAAAAATTATAAAAGAAGGAACAGAACAGGCAAAACAGCTTGTAGAAGAAGCAAAGCAAATTCTTGCACAAGCACAGGAAGATGCAAAACAAATTATTGAGCAAGCAAATAATCAAGCTAATTCCGAAGCAGATGAAATACGGGAAAACGCACGCAAAGAAGGTTTTGAACAAGGTTATAAACAAGGTTATGATGACGGAACAAACTCTTTGGAAGAAAAAGTTCTGGCAGTTGACGTTTTTGCAAAAAGCCAATTTGACTTAAAAAATAATATTATAAAATCTTCCGAATTGGATATTATAGAGCTTGTATGTGCAATTGCAAGAAAAGTTTGTAAAAAAGTCTTTGATGAAGATATAACTATCTTAAAATCAATTACGGAAGATGCTATTAAACAACTTAAAGATAAAGAACAAATAACAATTACAGTAAATCCTGCTATTGCAGAAAAATTATATTCCATTTCTGATGAATTAAAAGAAAAATTCCCTAAATTGGAATCAATAAAAATTCTGGAAGATAACAATATTTCAGAAGACGGTGTAATTGTAGAAAGCTTGCTTTCAAGAGTAGATAACAGATTAAAAATTCAAATAGACCAAATTGTAGAAAAATTTTTAACAGCCCATTATTCTTCGGAAGATTTACAAGATGACGCTGAAACAGAAGATATTGTTTTCACAGATATTGATTTAAGCGAAAAAGAAATTGCCGACAACAGCGCCGACAATTCCGAAACAGAAGAAAAAGAAGAAAATCAAGAGGAATAACAATGTTCAATAAACAAAAATTTATGAATATTGTTGAAAATACCGTAACAATAAAAGAAATAGGAAAAGTTACGGAAATAAAAGGTTTAATCATAGAATCAGACGGACCTCAGGCAAGTATCGGTGACTTATGCCACATTTATAAAAAAAATGAAGACAAACCGATTTGGGCGGAAGTTGTCGGATTTAAGGACGAAAAAATACTTTTAATGCCCCTTGGCTCAATGGACGGAATACAACCCGGTGCAATCGTTTTGAATACGGGAGAGCCGATGAAATTAAAAGTCGGCAACAATTTATTGGGCAGAGTTTTAGACGGACTTGGAAATCCGATAGACAATTTGGGTGAAATCAATGCTCAATCTTATGTTTCAACATCTGCAAAACCTATAAACCCATTAAAAAGAGCAAGAATAGAAGAACCTCTTTCTCTGGGAATAAAATCCATAGACAGTTTTATAACAGTAGGTAAAGGTCAACGTTTAGGAATATTTGCAGGTTCAGGTGTCGGAAAAAGTACAACTCTGGCAATGATGGCAAAAAACACCAACGCAGATATTAACGTTATTGCCTTAATCGGTGAACGTGGTCGTGAGGTCAGAGAATTTATTGAAAAAAATATGGGGCCTGAAGGTATGAAACGAAGTGTAGTTGTTGCCGCAACTTCGGAACAGCCTGATTTGGTTAAAATAAAAGCTGCATTTGTAGCAACATCAATAGCCGAATATTTTAGAGACCAAGGCAAAGACGTTCTGTTTATGCTTGATTCCGTAACCCGTATTGCAATGGCTCAGCGTGTTGTAGGCTTAAGTGCAGGAGAACCGCCTGCAATGAGAGGATATACTCCGAGTGTTTTTGCAATTATGCCCCAACTAATGGAAAGGGCAGGCTGTAACGATAAAGGTTCTATTACAGCATTATATACAGTTCTTGTAGAAGGTGATGATTTTAATGAACCTATTTCTGACACAGCAAGAAGCATATTAGACGGCCATATTATGCTTTCAAGAGAATTAGCACACAAAAATCACTACCCTGCGGTTGATGTTTTGCAATCAATAAGCAGGGTTATGGGAGATGTTACAACAAAAGAACATCGAGACGCAGCGGCAAAAATCAGAAATTTACTTGCTGTTTACAGAAAAAATGAAGACTTAATCAATATAGGAGCCTATGCAAAAGGTACCGACCCGTTGTGTGATGAAGCAATTCGCAGAATGAATACAATAAACTCGTTCCTTTGCCAAAGTACGGGTGAATCTTTTGAATACGAAAAAACCATTGAAGAATTGATTGATATAGCAAAATAATTATTTATCTTCTTTTAAAATATCATTCATCATTTTTTTAGCCGTTAATAATTGAGAATCTCTGTTTTGTTTTAAGTCATCAAGAGTTAAATCAACGCTAATATCAGGCTCAATACCTTTTTTATTTATGTCTGTTCCTTTTGGAGTAAGATACTTGGCAATAGTAAGATTTAAGCCCGTTTCGTTAGGTAAAGCCAAAACTTCCTGTACCATACCTTTTCCGTAAGTTGTGGTACCTACAAGTTTTGCTTTGTTATAATCCTTTAAAGCACCAGAAAGAATTTCGCTTGCACTTGCACTTGAATGGTCAATTAAGACAATTAAAGGTTTATTTATTGTGAAATTAGTCTTTTGTGCGGACAAATCCTGTTTAAAACCGTTTCTTCCGACTACACTTACAATTTTACCTTCAGGTATAAACAGATTTGCAATAAATACGGCATTTGGCAGCAAACCACCAGGGTTTCCTCTTAAATCCAAGATAAGTCCGTCTGTTTTTTGTGTTTTTTCTAATGCTTCTAAAAATTCATTTGAAGTAGTAGAACCAATAAAACTCATTATTTGAATATATCCGATATTTTTGTCAACAGAGCTTTTTACGGTTTTTATTTTTATTTCTTTCCGTTTTATATTCTTTGTAATTTTTTTATCATTACGGAGTACGGTTAACTCAACCATACTGTTTTCAGGGCCTCTAACAAGTCCTGCAACATCAGAAATTGTCATTCCGCTGACTTCTTTTTTATCAACCGCAAAAATTATATCACCTGTTTTTAAACCTGCAGTATTAGCAGGAGTGCCTTCAATAACGTTCAGTATCATAATTTTTCCTGCATTAGAAAAAATATTTACGCCAATACCTGTTATTTTAGAAGCAATAGAAGAATTTAGTTCGGCAAATTCTTTTTTTGACATAAATTTTGAATACGGATCATTTAAACTTGCAAGCATTGTATTTATTGCGACATAAGCATCATCTTCCGTTTTGATTTTACCTTGATAATGCTCTTTCCAGCGATACCAGTCCTGTTCGTTCATATTTGTATCATAATAAGATTTTTTAATAATTTTCCAAGTTTTATCAAATAATTTCTGCGCGGATATTTGTTCTGTGTTTGTGGTTGTCTGCACACTTGAAGGTGATGATACCATTTTCATATAAATATCATGGAGAATATTATTAAATATTAGTAAAGCTGTAATTAGTATAACAGCGATTATAATGTGTTTTTTGTTCATAGCAATATTTAACAACAACGATTAAATTTTATCAATAGATAATAGGATATATTTATCTAATTAGGCAACTTTTATTGTATAACCAAGTTCTTTTAATATTTTTGCAATTGTATCAAGTCTTGGAATTTTTTCACCGTTAAATAATGTATATAGGTTTGTTCTGTCAATATTAACTTTTTTAGCAAACGAAGAAACACTTTCTCTGCTTTTTATAACTTTTTCTAATGATTTAAAGAATTTATTAAAATCACCATCCGTAATATATTCATCCAAAGAAAGGTTTAAATATTCTTTTTGAAATTCGGTATCAAGAAAATGTTTTTCTGAAAGTTCTTCATAAGGTATTGTATTTTCTTTTAATTTATTTATGTTTAGTTCCATATTATATATTCCTTTCAATTAAATCATTCAAATATTTTTTGGCTTTTTTTATATCTTCAGTTTGGGTACTTTTATCGCCTGCGCACAACAGTATTACAATAATATTTTCCGCTTCAGAAAAATAAATTCTATATCCGCTGCCAAAATTAAAACGTAATTCGGAAATATCACTATCTAATTTTTTAAAATCTCCGTAATTACCTTCTTCAACTCTTTCGAGTCTTTTTTCTATTCGTGCCTGTGTAGTTTTATCAAGCTTATAAAACCAATCCTCATACGGGCATTTTCCTGTCGATGTTTTGTAAGTAAGGATTTGTTTCATATTAACATTGTAGTCTAAAAACAACATTTTGTCAAGATGAACAATTTACTTTATATAATAACAATATACAAAATAAATTAAGCCATTAAAAATCTATTCACAACTCACAAAACACTGCTCACGAAATTCAACTCACTATTCACAACTCACTCTTCACGACTCACGACTCACAATCTTTCAAACCCCGGAGAAGTTTGCGGAAGATTTTGATATCCTTTGTTAGCGTAAACAGTTTTCTTTATGTATTTATTGGTATATCCACCCTTTTCAAACAGTTGTTTAAGGGTATTTTCACGTTGTAAAAGCGGATGTTGAACATCATTTGATTCGGGATAAATTTCAAGCATTTCACACCAAACGGCAGCTTCCATAGTCCAAGCATAAGTTTCTTCGGCAAGGGAATTAAATTCGTCCTGATGCAAAGCTTCATGAGCCAAAAGTGCTGCTAATGCGGCAGGCGGAGCATCAGCGTGTCGTGGATTTATATAAATATATAAATCGTTTTTCTTTTTCCAGCCCAATGCATCAAAATTTGCATAATCTTCTTTTATTGCGCCCAAATCCTTAAATTGAATTTTTACAGGTCTTTCTGTTAAGTTATAGCCCATAATCGCACGTCTTGAAAAATCGGCATTTGTATTTTTCATCATATCAAGCGCAACCAAGATAACTTCATCATTACTTATTTTTTTGTATTCTTTTTTTAATTGTTCCAAATAAATACTGTCATATTTTGGCGGATATGCAGCTCTCGGTTGTTGAACAGTTACCGCTTCTTTTTCTTTTTTAAACAAAAACGCAAAACTCGTTTGCGGTAAAGCAAATAAAATAAATAATGTTATTGCCAAAATCTTTTTCAACTTCATAAAATCCCCTGTTACTCGATATATATACCATTATAATCATTTTTTTTTAAATTTCAAATTGTGAATTTTTTATTTTTGTTATATTATTAAGTGTATGGAGGACAAGAAATATGTTACAAGAAGGCCTAATAATAACAGTAGTCGGAATGAGTACAGTATTATTATTTTTAACAATACTTGTTTTTGCAATGAAACTAATGGCAAAGACTATTGAATTTGTTAGTAAATTCATGCCTGAAGAAGTTGAAGCACCTGTTGTTGTTCGTAAAGAAACAAATACAGATGAAGAAATTGCTGTTGCTATTGCTGTTGCAAAAATGAAAATGAACTAATTATTTAAAGAAAAGGATAAAAAAATGACAAAAAAATTGATTAAAGTTATGGATACGTCTTTCAGAGACGGTTTCCAATCTGTATTCGGAGCAAGAGTTTTGCTGGAAGATTTTTTACCTGCTTTAAAATCAGCAGTAGATGCAGGTATCAAGCATTTTGAAGTTGCAGGCGGGGCAAGATTTCAAGCGCCTATTTTCTTCTGTAATGAAAATGCTTTTGAAACAATGGATAAAATCAGAGAAACTGCAGGTCCTGACGTTAAATTGCAATCTTTAGCAAGAGGCGTTAACGTTGTAGGTTTAAATTCACAACCTCGTGATGTAATTGATTTACACGCAAAAATGTTTAAAAAACATGGTATTGATGTTATCAGAAACTTTGATGCTTTAAACGATGTAAACAACCTGATTGATTCTGCAAACAGTATTAAACAACATGGTTTGCAACACGAAGTTACAATCACAATGATGGAATTGCCATACGGTTGTGAAGGCGCTCACGATGTAGCTTTCTACGAAAGAGTTTTAAGAAACATTTTAGATTCCGGTTTACCGTTTGATTCTTTGGCATTCAAAGATGCTTCTGGAACGTCTAATCCAAGAAAAGTGTACGCAACAGTTAAAATGGCTCGTGAAATTTTAGGTTCTGACGCACATATCCGCTTCCACTCCCACGAAACGGCAGGTACAGGTTTAGCAGCATATTTGGCAGCCTTAGACGGTGGTGCAGACGGAATTGACTTGTCAATGAAACCTGTATCAGGCGGTACTGCTCAACCTGATATTATCTCAATGTGGCACGCCCTAAAAGGTACAGAATATGATTTAGGCTTAGATATTAAAAAGATTATGGAAACAGAAGAAATATTCAAAGAATGTATGAAAGATTACACTCTTTCTCCAATTTCTTTGGCTGTTAACCCAATCTTAATTCAAGCTCCTCTCCCTGGTGGTGCAACAGCTACAACTGTTGACCAATTAAGAGATATGGGCATGTTGGACAAATTCCCTAAAGTTATTGCAAATATGAAAGAAGTTGTTGAAAGAGCAGGTTTTGGAACATCAGTTACACCTGTATCTCAATTCTATGCTCAACAATCGTTCTTAAATGCAGTTACCGAAAAACCTTGGGATCAAGCAAACCCAGGTTATGCAAAAATGATTTTGGGTTATTTCGGAAAAACACCTTGTGAACCTGATCCTGAATTGGTTAAATGGGCAGAAGAAAAAACAGGGTTACAACCTACAACAGAAAAAGTTGTAGATTTGAACGAAAAAGATCCTGAAAAAGGTTTAAAAGCGGCAGAAGAAAGATTGAAAGCTGCAGGCTTACCTGTTACAGATGAAAATTTGTTTATTGCTGCGGCGTGCAAAGATGCCAATGCGGATAAAGGTATTGATTTCTTATTAGGCAAAGGTAAAGTTTTAGTTAACAAAGGTCAAAAAGCAGCGGCTTCAGCTAACAATTATAAAGACGGCGCAACAGTTACTGTTAACGGCAAAAACTATGCGGTTAAAATTGACGGTGATAAAGCAATTGTTAACGGTAAATCTTATGACGTTTCAATTACTGAAGGCATTAAAGAAACAGCTCAAGCTTCATCTTCATCTTCAGGAAGCGCAGAAGAAATCAAAGCGCCTTTACCTGGTGCAATTTTAAAAGTTATAGCACGAAGCGGAGATTCTGTTCAAGAAGGCGACGTTTTAATTTTAATGGAAGCAATGAAAATGGAAACAGAAATTAAAGCTCCTAGAGCAGGCAAAGTCGGTTCAGTAAGAGTTGACGTAGGTGCAACTGTTAACCCTGGTCAAGTGTTGGTAACTCTGGAATAGATAGGGGTGAAAAATGCAATTATTAGAATCATTTAAAAGCTTAGGCAGTATCACAGGTATTGCAAATATGGTTAAGGAGCCGATTACGGGTGTAAATTGCGTAGAAAACTTTTTACACATGTACGGTGCAATTATAATGTTCTTGGTTTGCTTAGTATTGTTATATTTGGCAATTAAAAAGAATTATGAACCGTTATTGTTATTACCGATTGGTTTTGGCGGTATTTTGGCAAACATTCCCGTTGCAGGAATAGCAGAACCTGGCGGATTTTTATATACCGTTTACCATGTGGGTATCGACGGAGGTCTGTTCCCGCTGTTTATCTTCATGGGTGTAGGTGCAATGACAGACTTTGGTCCGTTAATCGCAAACCCAAAAACGGCATTACTTGGCGGTGCCGCTCAATTCGGTATATTCGGTGCTTTATTGGGAGCATTGTTACTGGCAAAATATGCAGGGTTTGATTTTGGTCTGCAAGAAGCGGCATCTATCGGTATTATCGGCGGAGCTGACGGCCCGACATCAATTTTTGTAACTTCAAAATTAGCTCCTGATTTATTGGGTGCAATTGCAGTTGCGGCGTATTCTTATATGGCATTGGTTCCGATTATTCAACCGCCTATTATGAAAGCTTTGACAACCGAGGCAGAAAGAAAAATTCAAATGGTACAGTTAAGACCTGTTTCAAAAAGAGAAAAAATCATATTCCCTCTTGTTGTTTTAGGCTTATGTATTATATTCTTACCTGATGCAACTCCATTATTAGGTGCTTTAACATTCGGTAATTTGGTAATGCAATGCGGAGTTACGGACAGACTTGCAAAAACATTACAAAATGAATTTATCAATATAGTAACTATATTATTAGGTTTGTCGGTTGGTTCAAAATTGTCGGCAGATAAATTCTTGACACTTGAAACTTTAGGTATATTGTTCTTAGGTCTGTGCGCCTTTTCAATTGCAACAGCATCAGGTGTTATTTTTGCAAAAATAATGAATTTATTTTCTAAAACTAAAATCAACCCGCTTATTGGTGCAGCAGGTGTTTCAGCAGTTCCAATGGCAGCACGTGTAGTTAATAAAGTCGGCTTGGAATCAAATCCTCAAAACTTCTTATTGATGCACGCAATGGGACCAAACGTTGCAGGTGTAATCGGTTCTGCTGTTGCAGCAGGTATCTTACTTGCACTTTGCCACTAATATTTAACAAAATAAATTGAAACGACCAATTAAATATAATTGGTCGTTTTATTTTTTTTAACTCACAATTCTTAATAATGACAGAAAATGTCACCCTTGCATGATAAACTTGTATTATAAAGAAATTAAGGGGTAGTTGAATGAGAAGACCGTATGTACCGTTACACTTGCACACAGAATATTCACTTCTTGACGGCGCAATAAAAATAGACGATTTGTGTAAATTTGCAAAAGAAGAAGAATTTCCTGCAGTTGCAATTACCGACCATGGTGTAATGTACGGAGATATGGAACTTTACACAACAGCAAAAGAGGCAGGTATCAAGCCTATTCTGGGTTGTGAATTTTATGTGCATAATGGCGACATAAAAGAACGTGATAAAGCGAATAACCCTTGTTACCACTTGATTTTGCTTGCAAAAGATAAAGACGGTTACAAAAATTTAATTAAACTAACGTCAGTTGCATGGTGTGAAGGTAAGTATGTTCATCCGCGTATTAACTGGGAACTAATTAAAGAACACCACAAAGGTTTAATCTGTTTATCGGCATGCCTTGGCGGAGAAGTTTTACAAAATCTTCTTCATCATGAGCCTGAAAAAGCAAGAGAAGTTGCAAAGCAATATAAAGAGTTATTTGGTGAAGATTATTATATTGAATTACAGGACCATGGTTTGGAAGACCAAAAAAAGACAAATCCTGAACTTATTTCAATAGCAAACGAACTTGGTATTGAAATGGTTATTACCAATGACTCACATTATTTACATAAAGAAGATGCAGACATGCACGATACCCTGTTGTGCATGAATACTAATTCAGAAAAAGATGACCCTAACCGTTTTCATTTTGAGGGTAATGAATTTTATGTAAAAAATGCAGAACAACTGAGACAATCTTTTTCTTGGATGGATGAAGATTTATTTGGAAAATGTATTGCAAACACAGTCAAAATCGCAGACAAATGCCATTTAACACTTGAACTCGGAAAATCACCGCTTCCAAACTATGAAGTGCCTAAAAATCATACAACAGAAAGTTATTTAACTTATCTTGTAATGGAAGGTGTAAAAAATCGCTACGGAGAAATTACAAAAGAATTACGGGAACGTGCTGAATACGAATTGGGCGTAATAGAACAAATGGGGTTTGCGGCTTACTTTTTAATTACATGGGATTTTATTCACTATGCAAAAACACACGGTATTCCTGTAGGTCCGGGGCGTGGTTCAGCCGCAGGTTCACTTGTTGCCTATGCTCTTGAAATTACAGATTTGGATCCTATTGAACACAAACTTTTGTTTGAAAGATTTTTAAATCCTGAACGTTTTACAATGCCCGATATTGATATCGACTTTTGTATTGAACGCCGCGGAGAAGTTATTGACTACGTAACAAAAAAATACGGAGAAGACAAGGTTTGTCAAATTATAACCTTTGGTACTTATGCCGCAAAAGCCGCATTTAAAGGTGTTGCCAGAATTTTAAGGATACCGTTTGCCGACAGTAACAAAATGGCTGCACTTATTGACCCATGTATTGAATACGCATTAACTCAAAATGATAAGGCAAAAACTCTTGGCGCTGCAATCAAATACGAAGGTAGTGAATTAAGGCAATTATACGACGAGGATAAACAGTTTGTAATTGATATTGAAACAGGCAAAACCGTCGGTATGAAAAAATGGATAGATTTGGCGGTAGGTATTGAAGGAATTAAAAATAACACAGGCACACACGCTGCCGGTGTAATTATTGCTCCAAAACCTCTTGATGAAATCCTGCCTGTTCAACCGTCAAAAGACGGCATCGTTCAAACAGGTTATCCGCCTCATGATGTTACCGAAGTTTTAAGCCTTTTAAAAATGGACTTTTTGGGCTTGAGAAACCTTACAACAATTTATAAAACACTTGATGCTATAAAAAAACGCCAAGGTATAGACGTTGATATTAACCATATTCCGCTTGATGATAAACCTACTTATGAAATGCTCATGAGAGGTGATACAGACGGTATATTCCAATTAGAATCCGCAGGTATGAAAAACTTGGTTAAAAGACTTCGTCCTGACGTGTTTGAAGATTTGGGCGCATTGGTTGCCCTTTTCCGCCCAGGTCCGTTAGATTCAGGCATGGTTGATGAGTTTGTTGACAGAAAACATGGCAGAAAAGCTATTACTTATGCACATCCGTCATTAGAACCTGTTTTAAAGGATACTTACGGAACAATCGTGTATCAAGAGCAAATCATGCAGGTGTTCCAAACTCTTGCTGACTACTCATTAGGTCAAGCCGATATGGTAAGACGTATGATGGGTAAGAAAAAAGTTGAAGAAATGCAAAAGCAAAAAGGTAAATTCATTGAAGGCTCTGCCCGACATGGTATGTCAGCACAAGATGCGACCACTTTGTTTGAACAAATTGAAAAATTTGCTTCTTACTGCTTTAACCGAAGCCACTCGGCAGCTTATGCTTTTGTTGCTTACCAAACAGCTTATTTAAAATGTCATTATCCTGTTGAATATATGGCTTGCTTACTTTCAAGCGTTTCAACAGAACAAGAAAAAACTCAATTGTATATTGAAGAATGTAATAAAAAAGGTATAAAAGTTCTTCCGCCTGATATCAACAAATCATACTCAGAATTTACACCTGACGGAGATAATATCCGTTTCGGACTTGCTTCCGTAAAACAAGTTGGTGAAGTTGTTGTAGATATGATTATCAAAGAACGTGAAGAAAACGGTGAATTTAAGTCTATTTATGATTATTGTAAAAGAATAGACCCAAAAGCCACAAACAAAAGAGTTTTGGAAGGTTTGATTAAATCAGGTGCCTTTGCAAATCTTGAAAAAAGCCGTAAACAACTTTTTGAAAATTTAGAATACATTGTAAATACGGCAAGTAAAGAGGCAAAAGCAAAAGAATTAGGACAAACAAGTCTTTTTGCAGGCTTGGAAGATAATGAAGATTTTGCAAGCACTCAATTCCAATTGTCAGGTTCAGACGAAGAATACTCAGAAAAAGAACTTTTGGCTTTTGAAAAAGAATTTTTGGGATTTTATGTAACATCTCATCCGCTTTCTTCCATAATGGATAAAATGAAATTTCTTGAAACGCACAAAGTTTCTGAAATAAAAGATTTACCTAAAGATAAAATTGTTTCTTTGTGCGGTCTTGTAACCTCTGCTAAAACTTTTCAATATAAAGATGATCCTACAAAATACAGAAAAGTAATAATGTTGGAAGATTTGACAGGTAAAATTGAAGCTATTTGCTTCCATAAAAAATTCGCAGATTTTAACAGTTTTATGGAAACAGATAATAAGATAATAATAACAGGTAAAGTAAGTTATAAAAATGAAGACGAACCAAATATTATCGTTGATAATGTAACCCCTGTCGACAATTCCAATTTATTTGTAATATCAATAAATGACGACGTTCGCTACGAAGAACTTGTTGCGATGAAAGACATTTTGGCAAAATACCCAGGTTCTGATCCTGTCATAATAAAAATAAAAGACGAAGAAAACGAAGTAAAAATTGCTTCTTCATCAACATTTTGGGTTACGGCATCAAATGATTTGGAACACGCGGTTAAAAACTTTATTCCAAATAAAATTGATATTGAAATTAAATCAATTGAAGAAAAAATATAAATAAAAAAGGCGGCTGCAATGCAGCCGCCTTTTTTATTCTTCGTTGTTAAGACTTTCAAAGCCCTGTTTATGAGATTTTAAAAGTACACCTCTTTTTGATGATTTTATAAATTCAATCATTTTTTCAATATATTCATTCATTCGAATATCTGCTTTAATTTTTTCAATTGCCTGAGTAGTGTTATATTCAGGTGAAACAAGAAGCTTAAATGCAGCATTTGTGTTAATTCTGTCTTCTTTTGACACACCACGTCTTCTCATCGCAACAACATTTAACCCTTTCGGAACAGGAGGTCTGCCTTCACCTTTTGAATAAGGTAAAATATCTTGTCTTGTAGCAGAAAAACCACTAATTATAGCCATATCACCAACTCTTACATTTTGATGAAAAACGGTCATTCCGCCAAGCCAAGCACCAAAACCAACATGACAGTGTCCGCCGAGAGTTGCAAGGTTTGCCATAATTACTTGGTCAGCCAAAACACAATTATGTGCAACATGAACCCCTGCCATAAGCAAGCATTTGTTACCTATTTTTGTTGTGAAATCACCACAAGCAGCCCCTCTATGAACAGTTACATTTTCTTTTATAATAACTTCATCGCCAATAACAACTTTTGTAGGCTCACCTTTATAACCTAAATCCTGAGGTTCTGAACCTATTGTTGCAAAAGGACTTATGGTACAATTTTTACCGATTTCCGCAAACTCAATAAATGCACTTGAGATAACCCTTGTACCGCTGCCGATTACAACATTTTCACCAATTACAACATTTGGTCCGATATATGCATCTTCCGCTATTTTTGCTGTTTCATGAATTATTGCCGATGGATGTATCATTCATTTCTCCCAATTTCTTCTAATACATTATCAAATATATAATAAATAATGAAAAATCTGATTATTTTTATAAAATTTTAATATCTCTTTTTTGCAAAGGCAAATATATGTAAAAATTATCATAAAAATTTAATATAATTTTTGTGTAAAAAAAGAAAGGAGATATTATGCAAAAAGACGAACCTCTTAGTCCTAGAGAATATGAAGTTTTGGAAGAACTTATAAAAGGAGCAACAAACACCATGATTGCAAAAAAATTGTTTATGAGCCTAAGCACAGCAAAATCTCACGTAAGTTCTATTTTAAGAAAATTACACGTATCAACAAGAACGGCTGCAGCTGCAAAAGGTGTTTATCTTCTTATGAATTTAAAGAATTAGAGTATTTTTCTTTAAATAATAACTTCATAATCTTACAAGACGAAACAAAATAAACCAGACACAAGATAAGCAACCATAAGAAATTATATCTTATATTCCAAAAAGTTCCGCCCATTTGGTTAATTTTTATAATACCGTCAACACCACTTGTTGCAGGAATAAATTGTGCAAAAACGTTTATACATGCCGGAATTGATTCTTTTGGCCAGATAAATCCCGGTAAAAATATAAAAATCAATGATGTTACAACCAATATTAACAACGCGGATTCTCTTGTTTTGAAAAAATAAGAAATTGTATGAGAAAAGAACGAAGCAGCATAAAACATCACCGTTAAAAGAGCAAATAACGGAATTATATTATATGACATTGGATAAACGAATATTGCGGGGAAGATTAAGAATATAATTATGGAGTAGAAAAGATAGAGTAAAACGTAAGTTGTACATCTTGCAAATAATGTATATGGAATATCTTCCTTTTTTTTGCAATAATTTTCTCTCAATTCATTTCTTGTACCCTGCATTAAAGCCAACCCTATAATAAGAGTCTGGTGGAGAATCATGACAAGAATTGACGGATAAACGTAAGTTTCATATCCTCCCGCCGCGTTATATAAAGGTACCTGCACAAATTCAAACGGTTGCTTTATGTTCATAGCCATTTGTTTTGGTACTCCTGATTTCATCAATTTCGCCACTTCTATTTTTGCGCCCATATCAACAGCTGTTTGAAGCGTTCCTGTATAGACGGATTTATAAATAATCAAATAACTTGTATCAGCATAAAAAGAAATCGTTGACTGTTTTCCTCTTAAAATATCCTGTTCAAAGTCTTTTGGTATAATTATAATGCCCCTTGTTTTATTTTTATAAAAATCTTTTTGAGCATCCTGCATACTTGTCGGAGTGGATACGACTTCAACATAATCGGTAGTATTAAGATTTCTCGTAAATTCTCTTGATAAATTTGTTCTGTCAAGGTCGATAACTGCAACAGGCGCATTTTTTACAACTTCGGCAGAATATGGCATTGCATAAAACAAAGAGTACACAACAACACCAATAATCATAATCAATATTGCCGCAGGCTCATGCAAAAAATGATGAATTTCTGATTTTACAACAGACAAAAATCGTTTCATTGTTGATACCACCTGCTTTCATCATTTGCAAGTCTTTTAATTCTAGGTAAAAATATCCAGCCCAAACACGCCAGTAAAAAAATTACAACAAAGTTTTTTAAATCATATATTGGCGGAATATTGCGCAAAGACTGATTTATCATAATCTGAACCCAATAACTCAAAGGTATAATTGCCCCATATAATTTTGCACCCCATGGCATTGACATAGTAGGAAACGTAACTCCTGCGAACGCAAAACCCATAGCAACATAAAAAGCAGCATTACTCAAACCGTACCTAAAATTGCCATTCAGGCTCAAAAAAATTGCACTTAAAGACAAGCCTGCCAATATAAACATGCCTGTGCCGAATATTCCCGTAATAACACTTCCCACATAAGGCACACCAAGAAAAATAAAATATATTGTGTATAAAATAATAAATAACAGAGTAAAAATTAAAAAATAAGGTGTTATTTTTCCTAAAAAAGCTATAATAACGGAATTATTCGCAGTTTTTAGCCATTCTTTAGTCGTTCCAAGTTTAAATTCAGTACCTAAAGCCCAAACAGAAGTTAAAATAATGTGAATTTGCAAAATGTGACCAAAAGCAATCAAAGAAAGGAAATATTGGTAATTAAAAAAAGGATTTGCTTTAATGTGGTCAATTATCGCAATTAAATTTGCCTGTTTAATTGCTTCATCCATTGGAAGTCCTCGTTTTGAACGAACCTTCGCATCAAGTCCAACCATCATAGTCTGCACCATTAAATTAACGTCTTTTGCAATAATTCCGCCGATTAAAATACGTTGATTATTATAATAAAAAACTAATTTCGGCTGTTTTAATCTGAATATATCACGTTGAAAATCTTTCGGAATGGCAAAAAGAGCGTATGCCTTACCTTCCGTAATCAATTGATGTCCTTCGTTATAATCTGTAACTCTATATATAACATTACAAGATGGTAAAATATCCAAATTTCTTACAAATAATCTTGAAATTTCCGAATTATCCTCGTCCAAAACAGCAATCGGCAAATTCGTCGGAGAACCCTTTGAAAATATCAAACAAATCAATAAACACATCAAAAGAGGCATTACAAAAGAAACTGTCCACACTAACGGTCTTTTGTAAAAACGTTTAAATTCCCGCTTTACAACTGTCAAATACGCCATTATTCAATCTTCTTCCAGTCAAATATTGCACTCATACCCGCACGTAAATCTTTAACCTTTTCTACTGGAACGGCGCGCACTTCAAAGGTTTTCATATCAAAATCACCTTTTGCTTTTGTAGCACGCCAAGTTGCAAAATTTCCCAATGCCGAAATATAATTTACCTTTACTTTTACCGGATTTTCACCAATTGCGGGTATTTTTACGCTAAATTCAGTGCCGTTTTTAATTTTTGAAAGTAAATCTTCTCTTAAATTAAAAGTAACCCAGCAATCGTTATCATCAATAACAGTTATAATCGGATAACCTGCGCCGACAAGTTCTCCTTCTTCTACCGTAATTTCTGTAACAATACCGTTTATCGGAGAAATTATTTTGTTTTCTTTAAGATATGACTCTACTTCTTTATTAGCACCCTGAGCTTTTTTTACATTTGCCAATGCTGACATTTTATCTTCTATTCTTGTACCTCTGATAAGCATTTCATAATTTTCTTTTGCTGCAGTAAATTTAGAATATGCTTCGTCAAGTTTTTGTGTCGGAACAACACCTTCGCTATGCAAACGATTTAACCTGTCATAAGTTTTTTGAGCTAAATCAAGCGAAGCTTTTGCCATAGCAATTTGTTCACTTCTTGCGCCATTATACGCTTTTTCCTGCTGAGCAATTGCCAGTTCAAGAGATGCATCTGCCTGCTGTGCTTTTGCGTTAATTTCAGGAGTGTCAAGTGCTGCCAAAACTTCACCTTTAATAACTCTATCGCCTTTTTTAACATTGATTTTTTCAACACGTCCTGTTACTTTTGATGCCAAATCAACCGTTTTAACCTCAACTTCTCCTTGCAAAATCATGGAATTTGCCTGATTAAAAGCGTATATTCCTCCACACAAAAGTAAAATTAAACCTAATAATATAAAAATTAAACTTTTTTTCATTTTCCCTCTGCTAAAACTTTTCTTGTTTTGATGTCTTTATGTAAGTTAATATTGAATTTGTATCTCCGTTTGTTTTTAATAAATCCGTAAGATTTACATCATAATTATACACTGCATTAAGTCTGTCTATTTTTACTTTTGAAAGCATCATTTGAGAATCGGTAACTTGCAGAGAAGTTCCAAAACCTTCTCTAAAAGCTAAGCTCGCCGTTCTCAATGCTTCTGTCGCATCTTCAATAGATTTTGTCGCACTGTCATATTGTTCTTTATTTTTCATTAGTTCCTGATACTGTTTTACTACAAGACTTTCAACGTTGAATTTTGCATCTTCTATTTCAAAATCAACCATTTTTCTTTCACAGTCTGCAGCCCTGACATTGTTATATCTTGACAATCCATCAAAAAGCAGCCAGTTTGCTGTTGCTCCGAAACCTGCTCTCGGAGCGGCTTGTGATAAATGGCTTGCGCCTGCAATATCATAAGCCATCAAACTGATAGTCGGAGAATAATTTGCAACTTGTGCATGATACTTTGCGTTCATCATTTTTTTCTTCGACATTAGCTGCTTTAATTGAGGATTGTTGTCGAGTGCGTTTTTCTTCATTGTTGGAAGGTCAATTGTGCTGTTATTATAAACAAACAATAAAGAAGTCGGCTCAACATAAACATCTTTTAAATTTGCCTCTTTTGCTTTTATTAAAGTTTTTAACCCTTCTTCTATAACATTTGCATCTCTGAGTGATGCTTTGTAATCTCTCATCGCATTTGAATATGCAACATCAGCATGTAATCTTTCGGCTTTTGAAATAATACCTTCTTTTTCAAGTAATTTCGCATCTTTTAAATGACGTTCCATACCTTCTGCAACTTGCTTTCTTACTTCAACAATATCTCTTGCAAGACGCAAACCATAATAGCGTTTCACAAGTTCCAATGTTAAATTATCTTTTATTTCTCTGTATTTTTCGTTACTTGCTTCCAATTTAGCCCTTGCTGCCGCATTATTTGATAATAATTTACCGCCCGTAAATATTGTCCAAACAGCAGAACCGCCAAATGTAAACAAATTCTTATCTTGAATTAAGGTATTCGCATTAAAGGCAATTGGTATTGGCAAATCAACTGTACCTGAGGAATTTAACGCTATATCATCGGAAAAATGTATATACGTTGCATTTAAACCCACTTTTGGGAAAAATTGACCGACAGCGGAACGTTTTTCGTATTTGCTTTTGTTTATAAGTTCATTGTATGCTTTAAGCGAGTTGTTATTTTCAAGCATAAGTTCATAAGCCTGTTCAAAACTCAGTTCTACATGCTCAACTCCGCCCTTCTGAATTTCATCTGCTGTTGATGTTCCAAAGGTTAGACAAAAAATTATTAAAAATATGTTTAAAAATCTTTTCATCTAAACTCCGACCACCTTCAAAAATCTTTCTAATATTTCATCCTTTTTATTGAACAAACTTTCATCTTCCAAAGAACATTCAATGTATGTGTTTATAATTCCATCGAAAATATTTGCCAGCAAATACGCTTCCTGCTCATCCATTGGCTTGATTTCTTTTATAATATCCGCACAAAATTCAAGAATAACCGCCATCGGATGCTCTTTTCTTCTTGAAATACCGCGTAAAAACAGTTGATTGTTTTCCATATAACTTTTTACGGTTACACGATTTTTTTCAAAATAACTAACCTTGTAATCTATAACAACAGCAAGCTTTTCAACAGGATTTGAAACTTTTTCACAGCGTTCTTTTACTTCTTCATAAACATTGTTAATAATATTTTGAAGCCACGCAATGAATAAACCCTCTTTTGATTTAAAGTATCCGTAAATCGTACCTACTCCAATATTCAAATCTTTAGAAATTTTATCAATTTGAGTTTTTCCGTATCCAAGCGTTTTAAAGTATTCACTTGCGGTTTCAAGTATTAAATTTTTCTTTAATTCATCAACTTTTTCATTAAAATTTGCCATAATAGAATTTTATTCCAAATCAGAATGAAATTCTATTATAGAAATTTAATTCTTTACATATTTAAACATAACAAATAAAAGCGGTGTTCGCACAAGCACAAACACCGCTTTTAACATATTATAATATTCTAATTACATACTTTTAATTATTTCAAGCAACAAGGATTTGAATTTACTTTTAGCAGCATTAGCAGCCTCAATAACTTCTTGGTGAGAAAGAGTTTCACCCGTAATACCTGCTGCGGCATTTGATATACAGCTTATACCTAAAACTTTAATACCGCAATAATTTGCAACCATTGCTTCAGGAACCGTTGACATTCCGACAGCATCAGCACCTAATAATTTAACCATTTTTGTTTCTGAAGGAGTTTCATAATTAGGTCCTGTCAGAGCCATATAAACGCCTTTTTTAAGAGTTACGTTTAATTTTTTAGCTGCATTAAGAGCAAGCTCTTGCAAATCTTTTTTATAAACATCCGTCATATCAGGGAATCTTGGTCCCAAATCATCATCATTCGGTCCTATAAGCGGATTTACGTGCATAAAATTGATATGGTCAGTAATTAACATCAAATCAGATGCTTGGAAATCTCTGTTAATACCACCTGCTGCGTTTGTTACGATTAAGTTTTTAACACCTAATTTCTTAAATACTTTAACAGGATAAACAACTCTTTGAATAGGATGTCCTTCGTAGTAGTGATATCTGCCTTGCATCATAACAACTTTTTTACCGCAAATAGTTGCAAACACAAGTTGTCCTTTATGACCTTTTACAGTTGAAGCTTCAAAACCAGGGATATCGCCGTAAGGGATTACAAAATCGCTGAAATCATCAGCAAAATCACCCAAGCCTGAGCCTAAAATCAAAGCTATTTCAGGCACAAAATTATTTGTTTTTTCATTTATGTAAGCAACAGTATCTTGTAATTGCATTTTGTTTTTCTCCTAAATCTATCAACACTAAACTAAAAAAGCCCGTTGTTTAACCAACAAGGCTGTTATCATCCGCTTCTGAATATTTTACCATAATAGCATGTTCAACCGGATTTTCTTTCTTGTATGATGAACTTTCAAAACCGTATTCATCAAATCCGAAATCTTCTCTAGCTTTTCTTGCTTGGTTTTCGTCAACCAATTTTTTTGCAAGTTCCGAAATTTCATATACTAATTGATATCTGTTTTCTGTTTTTTCGTTTAAATCCCATGCTGTTTTAATAATTTGATCCATTTTTTACCTCATTATTTGTAACAAAACGATTTTACAATAGAAAAAAAATATAATCAAGAACATGTTTATAAGCCCTTTTTGAAAATTTTTAACCTCCTGTTCCCCTTATGGGTATTACCTTGTAGGGCAATATAATATTACTCTTTTGCCTAATTTTCCAAATAAGCAAAATATAATTTAATTTTAATTGTAAGCAATTTAATCAAGGAGAAAAATATGACAGTAGCAACAAAAACCATTTCAGTAATTATCGTTGAAGATTTCAAATTAACTCGGGTAGGACTAAGGTGCGCACTTAATGCTAATGAAGACATTGAAGTATTAGCCGAATGTGAGGATGCCCAAGAAGGCTTAAACCTAATCCAAAAATATAATCCTGATGTTGTCCTTATGGACTTAGGTTTACCGGGGATGAACGGTATAGAAGCAACAATCAAAGCAAAAGAAATGAATCCGAAAGTCAAAATTATAGCCCTGACCTCGCACGACAGAGAAGAAGAAGTAGTTGCAGCTCTAAGTTCAGGAGCAACAGGATATTGTTTAAAAGACATTGATCCAAACAAACTTGCAGATGTTGTAAGAGACGTAGCAAACGGAGTATGCTGGCTTGATCCGGAAATTGCACAACTTGCACTAAATTCTTTTCCAAAACCTGAAAATACAAGACTTTTAGCAAACAATTCAAACCAAGAAGGGCGCGTTCCTCTTACAGAAAGAGAATATGAAGTTCTAAAACATCTTGTTACAGGCAAAAGTAACACAGAAATTGCAAAAGAACTCATAGTAAGTGTTCATACAGCAAAAGCACACGTTTGTTCCATTTTACAAAAAATGTGCGTAAATGACCGCGTTCAAGCTGCAGTAAAAGCGGTAAAAGAAGGACTTGTTTAATCAACTGCATACTAATTAAAAAAATTGGCGGAACTTACGTTCCGCCAATTTTATTTTGAAAAAGATGATGAATGATGATTTTTAAATTGTTTTTGCTTTCTTTTAATATCCTTATTTTCTCTCTACT
>CAJOPF010000122.1 GCA_905236205.1 Candidatus Gastranaerophilales bacterium | reverse complement strand
CTTCAGGTAGTGGTGGAAATGGTAATTTTAAATCTTGAGTTTTATTATAAACAAAGCCCTGTTTAATATCTATTTCAAGTTCATCATCAGCATTTATTTTATCTGTATCACATTCAATGAGTAAAAGACCTATATTTATTGCGTTACGATAAAATATTCTTGCAAAACTTTTTGCTAAAACTGCTCCAACACCTGCTATTTTGATAATTTGAGGTGCATGTTCTCTTGATGAACCCAAGCCAAAATTATTTCCACCTACAACAAAATCACCTTTATTCATTTTTGATGCAAATTCCGGATCAGCATCTTCTAATACGTGCTTAGCAAGTTCAGGTAAGTTAGAACGTAAATGGAATAATCTTCCAGGTGCAATATGGTCAGTTGAAATATTATCACCAAATTTAAATGCTTTTCCATGTAATATCGCCATTATAACACCTCTCTTACATCTGCTATATAACCTTTTATTGCACTATATGCGCAAGTTGCAGGGGACGAAAGATATATAAAACCTTCAGTATTTCCCATTCTGCCTTGGAAATTTCTATTTTGACTTGACAAACAAACTTCGCTATCACCTAAAATTCCTGCGTGAACACCTACACAAGCCCCACAACCTGATGTTACTATTGATGCTCCTGCATTTACTAAATCAGTTATTAAACCTTCTTCAAGGGCTTTTAAAAAAACTTTTCTTGAAGCTGGTGCAACCAATAAACGAACACCTTCTTTTACATGATTGTTTTTTAATATTTTTGAAGCTATGCGTAAATCTTCTATTCTTCCATTTGTACAAGTCCCGATATAAACTTGATTTACATTAACTTTAGGCATTTCCTCAATGGTTTTTGTATTATCAACCGTATGAGGAAGAGATATCATAGGCTTTAATTCATCTAGATTTATTTTGATAACTCGTTCATACTCAGCATCAGCATCAGCTTTAATTTCAGCAAATTTATCTTCCCTTCCGCATTCTTTTAAGTATTCTTTTGTTTTTTCGTCAGTTTCAAATAAACCAACTTTTGCACCTGCTTCTACTGCCATGTTTGATATTGTAAAGCGATCAGACATACTCATATTTTTAACGGCACTTCCCGTAAACTCTAATGATTTATAGGTTGCACCATCAGCACCTATCAGACCGATTAAATACAAAATTAAATCTTTTGCATAGACACCTTTTTGAAATGCACCTTCAATAATAATTTTGTATGTGAATGGAACTTTTAACCAAGTTTTACCAAGTGCCATTACAACGGCAATATCAGTAGATCCTACACCTGTTGCGAAAGCTCCCAAAGCTCCTGATGTACATGTGTGAGAATCAGCGCCTAAAAGAACTTCTCCGGGATTAACAAAATTTTCAACTAATCTTTGGTGGCAAACACCTTCACCAACTTCTGATAATACGGCACCATATTCATTAGCAAAATCTCTGAGAACTATATGAGTATTAGAAAGTTCTTTTCTTGGACTTGGTGCTGCGTGGTCTATAAAAAGAATTGTTCTATCAGGGTTAAATAGTTTATCTTTACCCATTTTTTTAAATTCATTTACAGCCAAAGGTCCTGTTCCATCTTGAACCATCACAACATCTATATCAGATATTATCAACTCTCCGGGCTTTACTTGATGTCCGGCGTGTTTTGACAAGATTTTTTCAGCTATAGTTTGTCCCATAATTTCTCCTATACAAATAAATGAGGTTGTGTAATAAAATTATTATCAACTCTCTTCTTAAGATTTCCTGTTGGCATATAATACGGTGTAACCGTCATTATTTTTGCGGCAATATCAGGATAATAATATATAAACTTAAGTTCGCTTTGAGTTAAAGGTTTTTGTGTATGTACATTTGCATAACGTGCAAGTTCAAGAATGTTTCTTGCTTCATCTTCATCTTGAAACTCTATTTCCATTTTTTCATAAACATTTCTAAAACCTTTAATACCACCATATTCACCTGTTGTAATCATTCGTCCGGTTTCAACTATTTCAGGTTCTCCTCTGCCTAATTCTTCATAAGCGTATAATTCGTAATTTAATCTATCTTTTAGAGCTCCGTCTGCGTGGATACCTGATTCATGAGCAAAAGCATTGGCTCCTGTTGCTGGTTGATTTATTGGTAGTGGGACACCAAAAGCGTAAGAGGTATATTTTGCGAGTTTCCACGTTTTAGATAAATCTATGTTAGGATCGATTTTGTAATTTTCACTCATTCCTGCTGATTTCAATACACCTAACAAACAAGATATCAGGTCTGCGTTACCTGCACGTTCTCCCATACCGTTAACTGCTGTGTTTATATATGCATTTACACCTGCATCAATTGCGGCTTTTGCCCCAATAACACTATTGCCTGCCGCCATTCCAAGGTCGTTATGAAAATGTAATTCTATATCCATTTGAGTGGCTTCAGCTATTTTTGAAATTCTTTCATAGGCACTAATCGGATTATCATAACCCAATGTATCACAATATCTTAATCTTTGTGCGCCGTGTTTTTTGACTTCTTTAGCAAATGTTATTAAGTAATCAATGTCACTCCTTGATGCATCTTCTGCGTTTACACCTATGGATTGAGCACCGCATGCCAATGCTGTGTCAACAGCACTTATTGTTGATTTTATAATATCATCTTTTGTTTTTTTGCCGCCAAATTTACCTTTTATCATTTGGTCTGAAGTTGATACTGATAAATTAACGTATTTTAAACGAGGCACATTTTGAAACGATAAATATACATCTTCCTCTATACCTCTCATCCAACCTTCAAGTTTTGTTTTAGTTATAACTCCTCTGTCAGCAAGTTCTAAATTGCCATTTAAATAATTGAGTTCGTGTTTTGTTGTTGGAAATCCAAATTCAGATTGTGTTATGCCAATATCATCCAACATTAGATTTATAATTGTTTTTTGTAATTTTGCCAACCCTAATCTTGAAGTTTGTACTCCATCCCTGTTTGTAACATCAATAAAATATATAAACTTATCTGCCATTAAATAACCTCTATCTTTATTACAGAATGATTATACCATAATAACAAATTTTAAAACATTTTATCCCACATAAAACAGTCCTGCAACCGTTCCTGTTATCAGCGTTGCAATCGTCGCAGCCAGTAAACTTTTGTAGCAAACAGAAGTTATTAAACCAGTTTTTTCGGGGGCAAGAGCAACAGCACCGCCAACAGCGATACTTAAAGATTCAATACTTGCAAATCCACATAAAGCATAAGATGTAATAATTGCACTATGTGAAGTAATTACACCCGATTTAATGGCCTCACTTAGCCCTACATATGACGGTACTTCCGTCATAATAAGTCTTGTGCCTAGGAATTCTCCAACTATTGATGTATCTTGCGGGGCAACACCCATCAAGAACGTAACCGGTTTAAATATAAATCCTAAACATTTAGCGATAGTTATATCTGTGAAATACCCAAGACACAAATTAAAAATACCTAATATACCTATTACTGCAACAAGTAATACCGTAATTCCCATAACCATTTTTCCGCCATCCATTGCACCATTAACAATACTTCCCGTAAAGGATTTTGCTGACTCGGGAACTTCAAGTTTCATTTCGTTTTCTTCCGGAGTTTCCGTTTCAGGTTCCATAATTTTAGCTATCATAATTGCATTAGGAATCGATAATACGGTTGCACCTACCAAATGTCCTGCTATTGTCGGAATTTTATCACTAAGAAGTGATACATATAGAGCCAGCATGGAAGAAGCTATTGTTGACATAAAAACCGTAAAAAGCAAAAAAATCTGAGAGCGTGTAATCGTGGAAAAATATGGTCTTATACTTGTAAAAGATTCTATACCTACAAACATATTGCTTGCAGAACATATTGCTTCAATTGCACTTATACCAAAAAACTTCTTTACAAATTTTGCTATTGTTACAATAATGAACGGTAAAACTCTTAAATAATATAACAGACTGCAAAGAGATGCAAAAATTATTATAAAGGTCAAACTTTGGAATATTAAAATAAATCCCTGCTCTGAGTTTGCTGCACCTAGAGAGCCAAAAACAAAAACAACACCTTCTCTAGCTGCTTCAATTATTTTTGAAAAGAATTTGCTAAATGCCAGTAAAAAATCTCTGCTTCTAGGCAAAAGAAAAATCATTGTTCCAATAATAAATTCAAGAGATAAAGCAGTTAAAATTGTCCTAAAATTAACCGACTTTTTATGACTACTACAAAGCCAAGCAATAAAAAGAAAAACAAATATTCCAATTAGTCCCATAAATTTTTGCGACATAAACTCTCCTTCACTTTATTAGTTTGTTAATTTGTACCAAAATAATACAAAATATAACTAAGTAACTGAAAACATTATAACACAGAGTTGATTTTACAGAGATAAAGAATAGAATAAATTTTATGCAAGTTGCGGATTTTTATAATATTTTTGTGTTATTATTTTACAAAAATAGGAGATTATATGACACTTCAAAAATTAGAACAACACGAAATTAAAGAGAAATTAAACGACCTTAATGACTGGCTATCTGCAAATGATAGAAAAGAAATTTTAAAAAATTTCCCTGAAGTATTAAATTTTCAAAGTCCCGCAAAGGAAGATATTTTTAATGCTTTATCTTTGTTTAAACCTGAAGAAACAAGAGTTTTAATCTTAGGACAAGATCCATATCCTAACAAAGATAAGGCTACAGGATTTGCTTTTTTACAAAATAATAATAAAACTGATGATTCCCTGAGTAATATTCTGAAAACAATTAAAAGTCTTGATGATACATTGGAAAACATTTTGGAAGAAATTGAAAATTTAAAAAAGCCATTAGATGAGACATCTGACGAAAATAATGAAACAGAATATGTAAACTGGGTAAAAAACAATAAAGTTTTGTTATTGAATACATCTTTGACTTATGAATCTAAAGATAAACCTCACTTTAAGTATTGGAAAGATTTTATCCGCCAAATTATTACCAAATTATTGACTTGCAATAACGACAAACTCGTTGTTTTCCTTTGGGGCGAAAAGGCAAAAACAGCATTCCATGATGTTGTTTATAACAATAAAATTAGTCGTAATTTATTGGTTTTATCAACAAGTCATCCGTCAAATCAGGGCTTTAAGTACGGTTTTTCATACGAAGCTCCAAACCATTTTATCGTTTGTAATGACTTTTTGGGCAAGGATGCCGTAAATTGGAAAAGTTTGTTGGAAATATATCCTGAAAACAATTAGTTTTACGAAGGATTATCTGATTTCAACTACATTTACATATTTTTTCAAAATTTCGCAAATTTGATTAAATTCAATATCCGTATAATTTTGTTCTGTTAAAAGTTTTTCATCATAAATTTTTGACGGAACAAATTTTTGGAGATAATAACACGTTGCACCGTTTATCATTTTCCCGATTTCTTCAAAATCTTCCAATTTTAATTGAGATTTTAAAACGGTTGTCCTAAATTCATAATCAATTCCGCTATTTTTAATCAGTTCAATACTTTTGAGTATATTTTCCGTTTTTACATTCACGTTTGTGATTTTCTGATATTTTTCAATAGGAGATTTTATATCCATTGCAATATAGTCCAAAAATTTTTCGTCAATTAGTTTTTTCAAAATCTCCGAATTTGTCCCGTTTGTATCAAGTTTTACAAGAAAATTAAGTGATTTTACCTTTTTTATAAAATCATAAAGTCCTGATTGCAAAGTAGGTTCTCCGCCCGTAATAACAATCCCGTCCAGCTTCCCCTTTCTTTTTTGTAAAAAGTTCAGAACATCTTCTTCAGTGAGCGAATTTTTCTGTTCTGAATTATTTTCGGAAAAACTTAACAATTCAGGATTATGACAATATCCGCACCTAAAATTGCAGCCCTGTGTAAACACAATGGCTGCAATTTTTTTAGGAAAATCCAATAATGTAGTTTTTTGCAATCCGCCTACAATGAACAACAGCAAATTTCTCCTGCTTTTTCCATATCGTAAGTTTTACGATTGATAAATTCGGCTTTTTTACCTTTGTTCCACTGTTTTACAGGTCTGATATATCCTACTATTCTTGAATATATTTCACATTCGCTGCCGCACTCAGGACATTCCTGATGTTCCCCCGCAACATAGCCATGTGTAGGACAAACAGAGAATGTCGGAGAGAATGTAAAATATGGAAGGTGGTAATTTTCACAAACCTTTTTAACAAGGTTTTTCATTGTTGCGATGTCGCTAATTCTTTCACCTGCAAAAATGTGAACTACCGTTCCGCCTGTATATTTAGTTTGCAAATCATCCTGATGATCAAGAACTTCAAATATATCGTCCGTACAATTTACAGGCAGTTGAGTTGAATTTGAATAATATGGTTCTGCGCCGTTTTCATAGTAATCTTCATCGTTTGCGCATTTAATATTTATCAAATTCTTTTTGTCCAATTTTGCAAGACGATAACTTGTACCTTCAGCAGGAGTTGCCTCTAAATTATAGTTGTTTCCTGTTTCTTCCTGAAAAGTTACTATTTTATCACGCATATAATCCATAACTTCAATAGCAAATGCATGACCTTCTTCAGACGCAATACCTTTGCCTAAAAGATTTTCGCAAGCTTCATTCATACCAACAAGACCTATTGTTGAAAAATGGTTTTTCCAATATACGCCAAAACGAGATTTTATATCTCTTAAATAGAATTTCGTATAAGGATACAAGCCCGCATCTGTAAGTCTTTCCAACAATTTACGTTTAATTTCCAAAGATTCTTTTGCAAGTTCCATTCTTTCAGAAAGAATATTGAAAAATTCCTCTTTCGTATTTGCTTGGAAGCCTATTTTTGGCAAGTTCATCGTTACAACACCGATAGAACCCGTCAAAGGATTTGAGCCAAACAATGCACCGCCTCTGTATTCCAATTGTCTGTTATCAATTCTTAAACGACAACACATAGAACGTGCATCTTCAGGATTCATATCAGAATTTATAAAATTTGAAAAATACGGAATACCATACTTGGCTGTCATTTCCCATAAACCGTCCAAATCAGGATTATCCCAATTAAAGTCCTTAGTAATATTATAAGTAGGGATAGGGAATGTAAATACTCTGCCTAAAGCATCCCCTTCCATCATTACTTCAAAGAATGCTTTATTCAGCATATTCATTTCTTTTTGGAAATCACCGTAAGATTCTTCCATCATTTCTCCGCCAATAATTACACATTGGTCTTTGTAATAACTTGGAACAACCAAGTCCATAGTTATATTTGAGAATGGAGTTTGGAATCCTACACGTGTAGGGACATTCATATTGAAGACAAATTCTTGCAGAGATTGTTTAACCTGTTCATAACTTAAGCCATCATATCTTATAAACGGAGCCAACAATGTGTCAAAGTTAGAAAACGCTTGAGCACCTGCACTTTCGCCTTGCATTGTATAAATAAAATTAACAATTTGTCCCAAAGCCGTACGGAAATGTTTTGCAGGTTTTGATGCAGCTTTTCCTTCTACACCTGTAAACCCTTCTGTTAAAAGGTCTTTTAAATCCCAACCCACACAATAAACAGAAATAATGTTTAAATCGTGTAAGTGAATATCTCCTGATTCGTGAGCTTCTTTAATTTCTGACGGATAAATTTTATTCAGCCAGTAATTTTTGCTCATCAAAGAGGCAAGGTAGTTATTCAAGCCTTGAATAGAATACCCCATATTGGAATTTTCATTAACCTGCCAATCCAATTGTTTTAAGTAATCATCAACCATTTCAACAGAAGCGGTTGCTGCAAAATCTCTCATTTTTTTATGTTGTTCACGATATAAAATATATGATTTTGCAGTTTGCTTATATTCTGAAGAAAGCAATACTTTTTCTACAATATCTTGTATTTCTTCTACTGTCGGAGCTTCAAGATTAGATTGTTTTTCTTTAACAAAATCATTAACAATTTTAATAACATTTTTTGTTAATTGTCTTGCCGTACTTGAATCAAATTCTTTTGTAACGTTTGAAGCCTTACATATCGCATTTGTGATTTTACTTGAGTCAAAGTCTACAACTTGACCATCCCTTTTAATAACTTTTTGTAGCATAAAAATCTCCTTCTAGTCGCGTAAAGTAATAACAAAACCTATAAGCATTCCGACTGTAACGGCTGCGGACCAGTGAGGGACTTGCACCCTACTTTCCTCATAAGGTTATATATATTATATCCTTTTAATTATTTTAATGTCAATAAAATAACATCTTATTAACAAATAGTATAAAAGCCTTTATTAGTAAGGTTTTTATGGCATATCAACAGAGTTGTTTTTGTAAATTTTTCATACAAAATTTTCATGTGCCATGCTTAGTGAATATCAGGCTGTTATTCAACTTCTTTTAGCAGTTTTACAGTATGATTCAGCTCATTCAACAAGTAACCCAGTTGTTCATTAACATACGCAGGATTATACATGTAACCGTCGGACTGATACGGTAAATAGGAGCTGTATACAAGAGCTTCGTTTCTTATGGAAACAATTGATTTAGCTCTGTTACTTACGGCAATAACAGCATTGTATGCAGGATAATATTTTTCAGGTTTATTTTCATATTTTTTACGAAAAACTTCCATATTGTCGTACAAATAATTTGCGCGTGCAGCAAAAAGTTGTTCGCTTTCTTTATTTTCAATAGCACTTATAACGTTTTCAACAATAGGAATAAGTTCATTTACATCATTTGCAAAGTCGGATATTTTTTCTTTTTTTACGATTACGTTAACGTAAGTCGGATTATCTCTTGGAACAGGCTTAAAGCCTTTTGTAGTATTATATGCGTCTACCGATTGGAACTGAGGACGAGACGCTTTTGGCAAAAATTTTTGAAATCTTTGCGTAACGTCAGGTAAATCACCTTTATAACCTTTAATTTCTTCCCCTGTTGCAGGGTCATAAGCACAAAAACCTGCGTTTGCGCCCAAAAAGATTATTAAAAAGGTGAATAAAAATTTTTTCATAACAAAATTATACTTAATTTTTGTAAAAAGTCATACATTGTAAATATTATTTAGTATAATATACAGTATGAAAATTTGTGTAATACCAATAGATAACAGACCTGTTTGCTATAATCTTTTTAAAGATATAGCTTCAATTGATGAAAATATTGAACTTTTTATTCCTAAAAGAGAGTTTTTGGGAGATTTGGAAAAAAACGCCAAAATTGAAGATTTATTTGAGTGGTTAAAAAACGTTCCTCAAGTTGATAGTATGGTCATATCACTTGATACACTTGCTTATGGAGGTTTAATACCTTCCAGAAGATGTCCTGAGACATTTGAACAAATAAAGCAACGTATTGAAAATTTAAAAGAAATTTTGAAAGAAAAAAACTCAAAAATATATGCTTTTTCAAGTATAATGAGAATTTCAAACAATAATGTAAATCAAGAAGAAAAACATTATTGGAGTGATTGGGGCAAAAAAATATTTGAATATTCCTTTAACACTCATAAATTTGGCAAAACCCAAACAGATATTCCTAAAGACATTTTAGAGGATTACACAAATACACGCAAAAGAAATTTTGAAATAAATAAATTGTATCTTGAATGGCAAAAAGAAGGTCTTTTTGATACTCTTATTTTTTCAAAAGACGACTGTGCGGAATATGGATTTAATGTTCAGGAAGCTCAGGAATTAGAACATCTCGGCGGATTTACAAAAACAGGAGCAGATGAAATTCCACTGACACTTTTTGCAAGAGCAATAGAAGGTAATCTTAAAGTTGATGTTGAATTTACCGAACCCGAAGATAAAAACCTTATTTCCAATTATGAGGATGTTTCTATTGAAAAATCTGTAATGGGACAATTATCGCTTGCAAATATTCAAATTACCGACAAAAGCAATTCTGATATCACACTTATTGTAAACAATTTCAAAAACCATCAGGGTGAAATTGTTATGAAACGACCGACAGAACCTTTTAGCGGTGAATTTAGAAAACCAAATAAAAATTATATGATTGCAGACGTAAGATTTGCAAACGGAGCTGATAATGCCTTTGTTGAACAAATCTTTGAGACAAAATATGATGAAAAATTTTACGGTTATTCGGCTTGGAATACAAGCGCAAATACGTTAGGAAGCCTTATTTGCGGGGCAAAAGTCAAGTTTTTTGCTAAAAAATATAATCAAATTGCGTTTAAACACTTACAAGCCGTAAGACTTTTAGACGATTGGGCATATCAGGCAAACGTAAGACAGACTTTGACAGAACCGCAAGAAATTGATGTGAACAAGTTTGAAAAAAGAGTTTCAGACTTTTTAGAATATCCTATTCATGCTGAATATAGCTATCCATGGAACAGGCTTTTTGAAATTGAGGTAAATATAAAATGAGTTTATTTGCATTAGTTTTACTGGCAATAGCACTTTCAATAGATGCATGCGTGGTATCTTTTGCACATGGACTTGTGTTAGAAAAAAGTAAAATTAAAAACTCGTTGCTTTTGGCTTGTTTTACAGGTGGTTTTCAGGCTTTAATGCCAATAATAGGATTTTTCATTACACAGTCTCTTTTCAAATATATTCAACCTGCAAGTAAGTGGATAGTATTTGCGATTTTTATGTATTTGGGAATAAAAGTAATTCAGGAAGCATTTGAGGATGACAGAGAAATTCCGACCTGCCTGTCATTCAATTGCCTTTTGCTTGTTGCAATAGCAACAAGTATTGATGCCCTTGCCGCAGGAGTAACACTGTCTTTAACCTCAACAAATATTTTTAAAGCAGTAATACTAATCGGAACAACAACGTTTTTCTTCTCACTTGGCGGCTATTTGGGCGGTTGTTGCTTAAAAAAGATATCCACAAAATACATGGAAATTTTTGCAGGCTTAATTTTAATATTTTTATCCGTAAAATCTCTATTTTGAATTGAATAGACTTGTAAAATTTCTTAGGATAATTGCCTTTTTCAATAAATCAGTTATTATGTAAATATGCCGCAACATCAAAAAAATTACTACGAAATATTAGACGTTACACCTGATGCAACATCAGAAGAATTGAAGTCAGCTTACAGAAAACTTGCAAGAAAATATCATCCCGATATTGCAGGTAACGAAGGCGTTGAAAAATTTAAAGAAATAACTGAAGCCTATGAAACCCTGTCAGATGAAACAAAACGAAAAAGATATGACATTCTGAGGGGAATCTTCAATTATAATAAATCAACAACGGATAAAACAACTCAAAAAGAGGCTCAAAAAGCATATCGCCAGACTTTAAATCAGGAAGAAATAATTAAAGAGGCGAATAAAAACAAAAAAGAAAAAGAAAATCAAAATTCAAACACACAAGATTTTTCAAACATTTTAAATGAATTTTTAGACGGTTTTAAAACTCAGCCAAAACAAAAAAAAGAATCTAACAAACCTATAAACGGGGATAATATAACAACAGATGTTGTCATAACCATGACCGAAGCCATGAGCGGAGTTTCAAAGACAGTTAACATTCTGTCTTCTCAAGAATGTTCAAATTGTCATGGCAGAAAGTTTGCAAATGGATATAATTGCCCTGTCTGTGAAGGAACAGGAACGATTTCACAGCATAAAAAAATTACCGTAAAAATACCTGCAAATGTAAAACCAAATTCAAAAATAAGAATACCGTCAGAGGGTAACCCTGGGATGTATGGCGGTAAAAATGGCGATTTGTACTTAAACGTCGTAATTGAAAACAATTCAAATTTTAAATATGATGATTTGAATGTTTTATTTACAATCCCAATAACTCCACCGGAAGCAGTTTTGGGGACAACAATAAATGTTCCTACCGCAAACGGAAATGTTTTAATGAAAATTATGCCAAAAACGAGTTCCGGTCAAAAATATCGTCTTGCTGGTCAAGGTTTAACAAAAGACGGCAAGACAGGTGATATGATTGTGACGGTTAATATAGAAATTCCGCAAAATCTTTCAGATAAAGAAATCGAACTTTACCGCCAATTAAAAGATTTTTCTAAAGAAAAAGTCTAGAGATTTGTGTACTATTTGCGAAAATTATTTAAAAAATAGTAAATTTTTCATTGCACAAAATTATTGTCATACTGCACGAACGAAGTGAGTTGCGGTATCTGTCAGTTTAATATATAGATGCCGTGATAAATACGACATGACAAAAGTGTGTCATACCGCACGAATATAATGAGGTGCGGTATCTGTTTATTTAATATATAGATGCCGTGTCAAGCACGGCATGACAGAGTTTGTTAGATGTGGTCTGTGAACAGTCCGTTCACAGTTCACTTGTAAATTTCTTAGTACCCTAGTGCCTGATGCCATAGTGCCTTTATTTACATCTTGGATTACTTTCTGTTAGTTCTGTGCCGTTAGGACATTTACCTTTACTATCCAATTTCAAATAATCCATATTGTCGTATTTTATTATCCAAGTGGCTGCGCAATTACCCCAACCATCACCATCTGATTTAAGATTCGCAAGAAGATCAGCAAACGCTAGATTAATTCCAAGTGGATATATAGCATTTACATAATTACCACCTGCATCCCTGTTGCCAAAATAAAACACATCCTTTCCTAAAGTATCAGGACCTTTGTTTGGTCCATCTATATCTACGTCTACGTCAATATACAATCCACCTGAATAAAAGGCAACAGAAGTACCATCTGCAGTGATTATTTTGTAAAATGAACTACTATTATCAATATCGCGATCACCATAACCATTCAAATCTTTTAATTCACCACTTGTAAAACAACCTTTGTTTTGTTCCATAGCACAATCTTTTGACACTTTCATAAACTCTGTAATACGCTCACCAAATCGTTTTGATTTTTGTTCAATTGTTGTATCATTAACAAACCATTCATCAAAAGGACCATAGACAGCTTGAGCTCTACCAAAGGCATCATTTAAGTTTTGATAAATTTTCTTAACCTTAGCGACTTTTTCTTTGTCACCTGTTGAGCTGTTTAAGTTCGGCAATGTTAATGCTGATACTATTCCTATTACACCCATTACAATAAGGGTTTCAGCAAGGGTGAACGCTAATTTTGATTTTAACATAAATAAACTCCAATATAACTTAAAATGCTAATTTTTGCCATTACAAATAGCATATAGACATAATATTTATAAAAATATTAGCATTTTAGACTAATATTGTCAATATATTTTAGCCTTTAAGCATATTACATTCTTCTTTTAAAACTCTTAATATAGCGATAGAAAGGGGAGCTAATGGCAGATTTAAAGAAAAAATTAGGCACAAGAATAAAAGAAATAAGAAAATCAAAAAAAATCACTCAAGAAAAATTAGCTGAACTAATTAACATTGAAACACCTAATTTAAGTAATATCGAACGAGGTAAAAAGTTTATGACAGCCGATACTCTTGAAAAAATTATTAGTGTCCTAAACGTTAAAGAAAGTGATTTGTTTGATTTTAAACATTTGCAACCCTACGAAGAATTAAAAAATGAAATAAAATCAGAAATAGATAATTTATCCTACAAAGAATTACAATATTTACAAAGAAACATACAAAACTTAAAACAACTAATGAATTAAGCAAAAATAATTATAGAAATTTGTTAAATTGATAAATGATTATATACTATTTTCACAAAAATGTTATCACATTTCTTTTACCGCAAATAAACTCGTACAATTATGCTGTAGTAAATTTATAGTTTCCACCCTAAAACGGACAAATAGTTAATCTTTCAATAAATCTTACCATTTTTGTTGCAACATTTTCGTTTTTATTTATTGAACCGACCAAAATAGTTTTTGTACCTGCAAGTTTGCCGACAAGAATATCCGTAAGAGGTCTGTCTCCTACTATTACAACTTCTTTTGAGTTCATAAACAAACCTTTTATTATACTTTTAATTGTATTAGGCAAAGGCTTGCATGCACCCCAATAAACTTTACAAGGCGCACTTAAATTTACCTGCTCAATATACTCTTGTTTATTATTATTAGTGACAATTGCCATATAAAAATCTTTTTTAAATTGCTCGAACCATTCCAAAGTTTCTTTTGCAAAAACACCTGTTTTTGACTGCATTGTCGTGCTGTCCAAATCCAGCAATATAGCTTTTATGCCCATATCATGAAGCATTTGCGGCGTAATTTCATAAATATCTCTTAAATTTTTGTCAGGACGTAATATCATCGTTTTTTATCTCCTTTGTTCTTGCAAGTGCATATTTATAATCCACAGGTGAACGTTCAAATTTTATATACAGTTCATCATTAGTATTCGCAACTTCCGATTCTTCACCTGTTTTTTTACTTATTATTTCCAAAACTTTTGTAAAATACTGTTCATCAGGAGTTATAATTTCTATTTCCTGATTTTTTAAGAATTTATTTTTTGTTTTAACTAAGAAACTTTCCTCTTTTTTATCCCAAAATTCACATAAAAAATCAGAACCCGCTAAACCTTTTGAAATATCATAGCTGTAACTTTCAGAATTATTATTTCCTAAATAAAACCCCTGTGTATAACCTCTGTTACCGACTTTTTTAAGTTCTAAAAAGTATTTGTGTAAATCATCTGTTTTTCCGCTTAAAACTTCATCTATTGCGTTTCTGTAAGCTTTTGTAACCGCAGAAACGTAGTAAAGACTTTTTGTCCTGCCTTCAACTTTTAAAGAGTCAACACCAGCATCAATCAATTGAGGTAAATATTCAACCAAACACAAATCTTTCGGGCTTAAAATATGTGTTCCGCGTTCATTTTGCTCTATTTCATAATATTGACCGGGGCGTGTTTCTTCAACAAGCTTATAACTCCACCTGCAAGGCTGAGCGCAGTTGCCATGATTTGCCTGACGCTCTCCGTCCGTCATATAATCACTCAACAAACATCTTCCTGAAAAAGATACACACTGAGAACCATGAACAAATACTTCCAGCTCCATATCAGGAACACGTTTCTTTATCTCTGCAACATCCCTTATAGGTAATTCTCTTGCTAAAATTGAACGTGTTGCTCCTAAATCCTGCCAGAATTTTACCGCCTCATAATTTAATGTATTTGTTTGAGTGCTTACATGCACAGGTACATCAGGCATATATTTTCTGACTATTCTGAATACACCCATATCGCTCAAAATTATAGCATCAGGATTTGAATCTCTTATTCTGTCCATAACACTCTCAAGCAGTTTAATATCACTGTTAAACGCAAAAATATTAAGTGTTACATAAGCCTTTGCACCTAAATTGTGAGCTAATTCTACGGCTTCTTTTAAATTTTCCATAGTAATCAATTCGCCTTTACGCATAGCTCTAAGGCTAAAATCGACCACACCTAAATAAACCGCATCTGCTCCATATCTTACGGCATATTCCAGCTTTTCTTTATTGCCCGCAGGCATTAGTAATTCGGGTTTTACTGTCATAAAAATAGTTTACATCAAACTGCCTGCCTGTGCAATGTACTTAATAAAAGTTCTTACTAACATTTGTAATTAAAGGAGTTGATATATGAAAAATATTATTTTTATCGTTTTTTTAGTTTTATTTCTGTCGCAGGAAACATTTGCCAATACATCAAGTTTTAAAATATACACTCCAAATCATAAAAACAGGTATAATCAATATCTTCCGCCGCCGCCAAATATAAACAATCGAAATTATAATAACAGATTTTGGCAAAGACGAAACTATTACAATGGTAATAATTACAATTATCCATATACTTATTACCCACAAAGACGTTCAGTATTTAGCTCTATAGGAGATTTTTTCAGCAGAGGTAAAATGACAGGCTATACAGATTCAAATTTTGGAGATATACCTTATTTTTACCAAGATACCTTTCAATCACCAAACGGAAGTTATTATATGAACAATTATGATATTCCAAATGGTGTAAATGTAAAAATTATTGATTAACCTATGAAGAAAGAAAGCCTTGATTAAATCAAGGCTTTCTTTCTTCTCAATTATCTTTTTAAAAACTTATTAAACTGCTGCAACAGGTTTCTTTTGTGGTTGAGCACCAGGAATTTGTTGCCAGTTAGCAGACATGATTTTTTTGAATGATTTCAAAGCTGTATCTTCTAATTCACCCAATTCATCAGCTTCCATAATCAATTCTCTTAAAGGAAGTAATGCTCTTTGGTCACGAAGAACACCTAATGCTGCAGCTGCACCAGCTCTAACCAATTCATTTTCATCTTGTTTTTTCATAACATCAATCAATGCTGGAACTGCTTTTGTATCATTCAATTTGCCTAATGAAGTTACAGCGTAAATTCTTACGTTAACCCATTCATCAAACAACATGTTAATCAATTTATCAACAGCTTTTTTGTTGCCGATTTCGCCCAAAGCTCTTGTAGCATCGCAACGAACATTTACTTTTTCGTGGTCTAATGATGCAATTAAAGCATCTGTTGCAACATCGCCGATTTCGATTAAAGCTTCTGTTGCTGTAATGCAAACTTGAGGGTTTTCATCGCTTAAAGCTTCAACCAAAGGTTCAACAACGATTTCGCCGCCTAATCTGCCCAATGCTCTTGCTGCACGAACTCTAACGTCAACGTTTCTGTCTTCACGTAAAGATTCAATCAAGTGAGTTGTAGCTTTTGAATCACCCAATTCACCCAATGCTCTTGCTGCATATAAACGAACTGAACCGTTTTTGTCATTTTTCAATACATCAATCAATGGTTCAACAGCTTTTGATTCGCCCATTTCGCCCAATACGCGAGCTGCATTATATCTTACTTTTTCAGAGTTGCTTGTTTTCAAATCAGTAATTAGTTCTTCAAATGTTTTTTTAACTTGTTTCTTTTTGCTATTTACGCTAATAGTCATTTAAAAATTGCCTCCGACATGCATTGTTGTACCGATATGTATTAATAAAGTTTTTTCTTTGAAAAAAATTGCCTTTTTGTAAACGAAATATTAAACATTGTTAACAAATTATCAATCATGCCTATTGCATGCTGCGTCTGAGTTTTAGCCTACACACAGTTTTAAGGGTAAATCAAACACTTTATATTTATATGTTAACATTTTTTTTGAATTTTGTCTTGATTTATTAACAAAATTTCATACATTAGTAGTAATTGTTTTATTAAAAATATGCTTACATAATATTCTCAGCAAAATTATATTAAAAAATATTAAGTTATTGGAATTTCAACAACAAAAGTTGAACCATGCCCAAGTTCGCTGTACACATGTATTTTGCCATGATGCTTGTCTATTATGTCTTGAGAAATAGCCAGTCCCAAACCTGTACCGTCACCTGCGGATTTTGTTGTAAATCCGAAATTAAAAATTTTATCTAAATTTTCTTTTTTTATACCTTTTCCCGAATCTTTTATTGCGACTTGCAAATTATTATTTTCTACGGAAGTTGTAATTTCTATTGTACCTTTATGCTCTATGGCATGGCAGGCATTTACCAGAATATTCATAAAAACTTGATTTAACATGTTCGGATAACACTTAATCATCGGAAGTTCTGCGTAATTTTTGATTATTTTAGCTTTATTTTTGGTTTCATGGTGAAGCAGTGCAAGAGTAAGGTCAATTTCTTTGTTTATATCTGCTTCTTGCAGTTCCGCTTCATCAAGACGCACAAATTTTTTCAAAGAAGTAACAAGATTTAAAACTCTTTGGACAGCTTCTTCGTCAACGGAATTTATATCGGCGAACATGCTTTTTAAATCTTCGTCATCAATTTTTTCTATTAACTTTGCCATAATGGTATTGTTTGATTTTATCGAGGCAAAAGGAGTGTTAATTTCATGCGCAATACCTGCAACAAGTTGACCTAATGATGCCAATTTTTCGGAATTTATTAGTTGTAATTGGGTATCTTTCAGTTCTTCTAATGTTTTTTTAAGTTCTGCAACCGTTTTCAAATTATTTTCGTACAAATTGGCTTGCGCAACGGCATTACCTATTTGAGCTGAAACACTTTCTAAAATTTCAATTTCTTCTGTCAAATCTCTCTTTTGATAACTTACAAATGTTATTACACCCAATAAAACGTTTAAGTGATAAATAGGAAGAATTACACGCATTATTGGTATATCAAAAAGTTCCGCTTCATTAAACTCACGTAAACTTGCAGAGCATACGGTTTTTTTATCCGAAAGCATGTTAAAAGTTTCTTTATCAAAAGTGATATTCTTTCCGAGAAATTCTTTTTTATCTTTTCCGTAAACGTATTCTATATTAAACAAATCTTCTGCCAGTGAGGCATAATATGCCCTGAAAGCACCCATTACCGTTGCCAATTCTTTCAGAGCGGAATTTAGAATTTTTTTGGAATCTATTGATTCTCTTATAATGTTTGAAATTTTATTTATAAGTGTCATTTTTACGGCTTGTGTCTGATTAGAACGTGCGGATTTTCTTAATTCTTCAACTTCTTTGAGAGTTTTATCGCATAATTTTTCAAAATTTTCTTTATCCGTTTTAACTTTTTCAAGCTCAATCTGCGGCGTTACATCCGAAAAAATCATAATAATATATTTACCGCGTTTGTAAGCAAAAAGTTCAAAATATAACGATTCTTCATTTGATTTTTTATAACTTACACTGGCACTGAAATTTTCTTTTGTTGTATATAATTGGTCTATTGGCAAAAAATCAAAAGCATTTTCGGCTTCAAGGGGAATAAATTCAAAATCAAGCTTGTTTGAAAATCGTTTGAAATTTTTGTAATCATTAAAAATTCTTTTAAAAGAGTTATTAACAAAAATAACCTCTTTTTGTTGATTAGTAATGATTACAGCATCTTTAAATTTGTTAAAAAAACAAAACTTATCCATGCTTATAATTATATACATGTGTTTATCAAAAGTAAAAATTTTAATATATCGTACAAAAAGCATGCTCAAAATGCTTTTTTGTAATTTTCAAGTATTTGTAAACTAATAATAATAAAAATTTACGTTGTGAAATATTTTGCTCCGAAGATAATTTTTCATGCTAAATTTAAAAATACAGAGGGATTACAAACTAATCACAAATTCAAATTAAGGAGTATAAGGAGATATATGTCAGAGTATTTGACTAAAGAAGAAATCAAACAATGGAGAAGCTCGCTGGAAAAAATTACACTGGAAGAATATGCAGCAAGATTAGGGAAACAAATTGAAGAAGCAAAACAAACAAATGACCTTGTAGATATAGTTTTAAAAGGTAAACCATACACTTCATTCTCTGAAATGTCAACTACAAGAGCTGAAAAAATCGGTTCTATCGCAGAAAGAGCAATAGAAAAAGAACGTGAAATAGTATCAAGCAGCCGTTCTATTGAACCGACAAAAAGAGTTGCAAAAGAAACAAAACCTGCAGTTTCAGCAAAAACAAAAGCTGTTGAAAAACAACCTGAAAAACCTATTATCAATGATATAGAACAACAACCTGAAACTTTAAAAGAAGAAGTTCAAATAGTATTCAAAAAAGCTCTTACAGACAGAGAACAAATGGTATTTGATTTCTTCTTAAAGAACAGAAACAAAATTGTATATGCAAAAGACTTGGCTGCTTTATTGAATTTGCCAAGAGATTATGTTTATAAATATATTAAAAATTTGAGAGCAAAAATCGACGGTGAAAATCTTAAAAATGCTGATACCGGCGGATTTATGCTAACAGTTTAAAAATGAAACAATCAATATTTAATTTATCGGAAATTTTACGTAGAACGCAGGCATTTTATTCTGTTGATTATTTTGGCGGATATTATGTGCCTGCTGATTTATTGGAAACGTTAATTGAAACTTCCGGAACAAACGAATCAATAATATACGGAATTATGTACTTGCAAAAAACCGATAACGATTCTTTTATTGTTATTGACGGCATGAAAAGACTTATAACATTAAGTCTGCTTTTACATGCAATTTGTGAATGTTACAAACTTACCAACGAAAAGAACGAACATGCAATAGAGCTTATAAAAAAGAGATATTTATTTAATAATTCGGGAACAAAAATTCAGCTGGAAGGATATGAAAAACAAATTTACGAAAAACTCGTAAATTATGAAAAAATGTCTTTGGAAGAAAAAGAACATCCAATGTTTAAAGTTCTTCACGAATTTTGGGCAAAGATAAAAATGAACAACATTTCAGCTAAAAAATTGTTTGCACAAATACGACAAATAAAAGTTATTGTGAACATTATTGATGAAGATTACAATGACACAAGAGATTTATATCAATATTTGAATTGCTACAATGCAAATTTAAACGAAATAAAATTGATAACAAGTTTTATTAAAGAAAAGTCTGAAGATGCCGCTAAATATTGGTTTGAGATATTAAATCTTTTCCAAGAAGCGGATATGGTAAGAAAATTTAAGTATTTTCTGGTTGATTTTCTTACTATTCAAAAAAACGGTATTATTCCTAAAGAAAATGAAATCTATTTCAGTTTCAAAAGATATTATTTAAGAATGATTAACACAGGACAAACTCCTGAAAACATTTTTTCTTCAATGAAAAAAACCTCCAAATATTACATAAAAATATCTACGGCAAATTTTGAAGACAAGGAAATCAAACAAAGAATACAAACTATAAAAGACAATGATATGTACGAAACGTTTCCTTACTTGCTTGAAGTAACCGACGACTACGAAAATGGAAGAATCACGTCGGAAACCTTCTGCAATCTTTTGGATAATGTAATTTTGTTTATAGCGGAACAACGTAGCGGAAGCTATGAAAGCATTATCAATTTTGCAAACTTAAGCCATGAAATCAATCGTCAAATGGGACAAAATTAACTAAAATTGCGCAAAAAAAAACCACTCTTTAAAAAAGTGGTCTGGAATTTTTTTTGTAATTCCTCGTGTGTAGAAGGTTAGTGTGTGGTAGGTTAGTGTGTAGTGTGTGTGTGTTAAAAAAATCTACTTTGAATTAACTCTCGTTTAATTCCTCTCTGTATATATATAAAGTATTTTTTGAAAGCCTGATTTCAGACATGTTGATTTTTGTTACAATTGTTTACAATATTCTTTAAAAACCTTATACCGAGCGGTTTTGTTAAAATTTTATTATGTGATATAATGAAGAAAATAAGAAAAAATAAGGGATTTTTATGTCAGTAAGAAAAGTTTTAACATTCGGTGATAAGTTTTTAAGAGAAAAAGCTAAAGACGTTCATAAGGTATCAAGAAAAATTCAGGATTTAGTAACTGATTTATTAGATACAATGTACGCACAAAACGGAGTAGGTTTGGCAGCACCTCAAATCGGAGAAGGTTACAGAGTTTTTGTAATTGATGTTTCAACAGGTAATGAACCGCTAAATCCGATTGTTTTTATTAACCCGAAAATCATAAAAAAATCAGGCGCAACAATCAGTAGAGAAGGTTGTCTGAGTTTTCCGCAAGCCTTCACTGATGTTAGAAGATACAGCGACGTAATGATAAAAGCTATGGACAGAAAAGGTCGTTCTTTTGTTTTGGAAGCACATGACGGAACACTTCTTGCAAGAGCAATTCAACACGAATTTGACCACCTGGACGGTATACTGTTTGTTGACCATGCAATAAATCGCTTTGAAGCGGAAGAAGAACTGACTAAAAATAATCTGCCTGCATTGGAAGTTGAAAAAATGATTGACGAACCTGAATTAGCCGAAAAAATTAACGAATTGCTTGAATCAAAAGATACAGCAGCAGAAGAAGAAACCGAAAATGAACAAGAAAATTAAAGTTATATTTTTTGGTACTCCTAAAATTGCACTTAAATCATTGGAATACCTAATAAAATCAGATAAAACAGAAGTTCTTGCCGTTGTAACTCAACCTGACAAACCTGCAGGCAGAGGACACAAACTGACAATGTCTCCTATAAAGGAGTGTGCCGTTGCCAACAATTTGCCTGTATTTCAGCCAAAATCAATAAGAAAAGAACCTGAAATTCAGGAAGCATTAAAAAAATTAGAACCTGATTTTTTTGTAACTTTTGCATTCGGTCAAATTTTATCACAAGAAGTTTTAGATATTCCGAAATATGAAACCATTAACCTTCACGCATCCTTGTTACCAAAGTATAGAGGTGCTAATCCACTGCAAAGAGCAATTATTGACGGTGAAAAGCAAACAGGAATTTGTACAATGATAACCGAATTAGGACTTGATTGCGGTGATGTATGTATAAAAGAACCTATTGAAATAACAGATACATTAAATTGTGTTCAATTATTTGATATTGTTGCGGAAAAATCGCCTGAAATGATTGAAAAAACACTTATAGGTTTGGTTGAAAACAAAATAAAACCGGAAAAACAATGTGAAAACGGTGTTTGTATGGCAAACAAACTTACAAAAGAAGAATGTAAAATTGATTGGTCAAAATCTGCTCAAGATATACATAATTTGGTAAGAGGAATTTACCAATGTCCAAGTGCATATTTTAATTTCAACGAAAAAACGGTAAAAGTCCTTGAAACCGAAGTTCTAAACGGTAACGGAACCGAAGGTGAGTTTATAAATATATCAAAAGAAGGTATTGAGGTTGCATGCGGTAAAGGAAGTTTACTTTTAAAACGGGTAAAACCTGAAGGTAAAGGCGAAATGCCCGCAAGAGACTGGTATAACGGAGTAAAAAATGTTATCAAAGGGAATTAGAGGCGCAATCACAGTTGAAGAAAACACGGAAAGTTCAATAAAAGACGCAACATTAGAACTTTTAACTCAATTGGTGGAATTAAATAAGATAGAAGAAAACAAAATTTCTCATGTTTTTTTCACGCTGACAGAAGACTTAAATGCAGCTTTTCCTGCGAAATTTGCACGTCTTGATTTTGGTTGGAAAAAGGCTGCAATGATGTGTCATCACGAATTAAATGTGCCAAATTCTCTACCAAAGTGTTTAAGAGTTTTGATAGTAGTAAACTGCGAAGATGATTTTGAACCTCAATTTGTATATTTAAAAGGTGCAGCAAAATTAAGAGGTTAAAATGATTTACTTTGATAATTTGACCTTGAAAGCTTTTGTTGAAGAAAACAAAGATTTTTTTTGCGCAGCAAGAATACAAAAAATTCAACAGCCTACCCGTCGTGAGTTTATCTTAATTTTGAGAAATAACGGAGAAAGCAGACGTTTTTACATCAATATTACCCCAAATCTTCATCATATTTGCTTTATGAGTAAAGAAAACGAAGAAAAACGCTATCTTTCAATACCTAAGCAACCGCCTATGTTTTGTATGTTGCTCCGAAAATATATTGAAAACGGTAAAATCGTAAAAATAGAACAACCGTTTTATGAAAGAATTTTAGAGATTTACATTGAAACTTATGACGAATTATCAGAAAAAATCAATTTGTGCTTAGCTGTTGAGTTAATGGGAAAACACTCCAATGTAGCGCTTTATAATACAAAAAATAATATTATTTTGGGCTGCGCTCACAACGTAGGTTCGGAAAAAAGCCGAGACAGAGAAATGAGAGGTAATGTTCCTTACGTTTACCCGCCAAAACAAAACAAACGGGATTTTTTAAGTTATAACGGTAATATAAATTTTGAAACCTTATCGGATGAATTTTTCGGATTTTCAAAACCGTTTGCTCAGATGTGCGAAGGTCAGAATATTGAAACAATTAAAGACTTTCTTGAATTAAAACATCTTTCACCCGTTATTAGTGAAGATTTTTCAAAATATGCTTTATTTTCAAATATTCTTGACGGTATAAAACAAAACAGCGTTAATGATATGACAGATAATTATTTTTCATATCACCAAAACAAAGAAATTCTTGATACATTAAGATTAAAATTAAAAACAAACGTCTCTCACAGATTAAAAAAAGCTGAAAATTCTTTAGAAAAAATTGAAAGACAACTAAAAAAAGAAAAAAACGCTGAACGTTACAGAAAATACGGCGATTTAATAATGGCAAATTTGTATAATTTAAAAGATTTTCAGACAATTTGTACAGTAACAGACTGGGAAACAAATAAAGAAATTTCCATTGAGCTGGATGAAACAAAAACACTTAAAGACAACGCAAACAGATATTTTAAATTGTATAACAAATCAAAACGTTCAACTGAAAAACTTTTACAACTGCAAGAAGAATTAAATATCGAAATCGGTTATTGCAAACAAACTCTTTATACAATAGAAAGTGCAGAAGATATTGATATTTTAAATGAAATTAGACAGGAAGTTTTGCAGGAAGAAATTTCAAAACAACCTAAATTAACACCGATTGAAGAAAAAAATATTTTGGGATACAAGGTTTTTGTGGGCAAAAACAACAAACAAAATGATTATATAATCTCCAAAATAGCTAAAGATAACGATTTATGGTTTCACACTCACAATTGCGCAGGTTCACATGTACTTTTAAAATTGGAAAACAATGATAATCCGAGCGATAAACTAATTTTTGAATGTGCAAAACTTGCAAAACAATATTCGCAAGGAGCAAATTCAAGTAAAATCGGCGTAATATACACAAAACGAAAATATCTGAGAAAACCGCCTGCCGCAAATTTGGGCTATGTTACATACAAAAATGAACAGGAAATAATTATAGATTAGTGCAAATCTTCGCCATGGCAGTCTGTTCCGCCTGTTTTTATAAGTCCGTATTTATCTGCAATTTTTTCAACAGTTTTTCTTGAATGGAATTTAATGATACCTCTGTGCCTGTCATACGGGTAATAAACTTCAATTCCGTCAAGTCCAAATTTTATAAGCTGTTTTACAAATCCGTCAAGGTTTAAACACCAATAGCATGCAGGATGAGCAAGAACAGCAATACCGCCTGCGCCATGAATTGCAGATATCAGATTTTTAACATTTCTTTTTGCAAAAATTCTCACCCAATCAGCTTCGGTATCTTTTTTATTCTTAGCCAAAAACGGATTTAACAATTCCGTATTAACATCAAAACCGTATCCCAAAAGATGAAAAAACGTCGTTTTATACCAGCAGTCAAATTCAATTCCTGAAATTACCATATCTTCATTTTTTAAATTTGTTTTTAAATAACCGTCAAGATTATTATGGTCGGTTACAGATATGTATTCCAAGCCCTTTTCTTTTGCCTGAGTTATAATTTCATCAGGAGACAATTTTCCGTCAGAAAAATTGGAGTGGATATGAAGATTAACGTTATTATAAAAATTATCTTTCGAAAAAGATTTTATTAACTCTTTGTAATTCATTTTTATATTTCACCGATTTGTTATAAAATGATTATACAATAAAAAAGAGGATTTATTATGGCAACTGAAAATAAAACCGTTATTCAAATATTTATAGACAGTATTGGAATTTACGTAAAACATTTACCGACATTCTTAAAATATATGAGCTTTCCGATTTTTGGACAGTTTGTCGGTATAATATTATCTTTCGCTCTGTCTTTGGGCTTTGCATATACTATCGGAGCAACCATGAGTGATGCAACATTAAGTTTTGGCTTAACAATGCTCCTTGCTATCCCAGGATTGATTCTTTTTACAAAAGCCTTTTGGGAATATTTGGTTGCCTACGTCGCAATTGGTTCTATGACCGAAAACACAATTAAATCAGGAAGAATTTATGACATTAAATCACATAAAAAAGTCGCAACTTCTTCAAAAAGAGTTGGTGAATTTATAACGTTGTGGTTACTTTTCGGTTTATTTACAATAATATCAATACTTCCGCCAATGTGGATAATTTCTGCCATAATTTTTGTGTTCTTGGTACTAATATTTCAGGTATTTACGTTTGAGAAAAATTTATCCTCAATTGAATGTTTCAAAAGAAGCGCCCATCTGGTAAAAAGTTCATTTTGGTCAACTGCGGGATTGCTTATCATTATGGGCGTATTTTCATATTTCTTGTTACCAAAATTGATTGAAATATTACTTGGCTTATTACAAGTTATAAAATTACTTATATTTATGCTTGATCCTGTTGTTTCAAATGTATTCCCGACAGAACAGTGGAATGAAAAATTAGCATTGTTAAATATTCCTTATATGATTACATCCTTGGATATTACAAAAATGATATTATCCTCTGCAATATCAGGATTGGTAATAAGTTTCACTCTGCCATTACGTTCAATATGCTGGACTTTATGGTACAAACAACTAAGCGTAAAAGAAATAAAATCTAAATCAAAAAATAAAAAGGCGAAATCCGAAGATGTATAAATGCAAAAATTGTAACAGCATTGATAAATTTGAGCTTATGTTTGACGAAAAATATCAGGGCAACCGTAAATTTATGCAAAAATACAACAACAGACATCAAATAGAAATAAGCATTGACGGACACACCTTTGTACCAACACTTGATTTTATGAATGAACACGCAGTTTGCAAATACTGCGGACAAATATATATTTGGCAATACGAATAGAAAGGTTAAAAATGAGAAAAGACGGAAGAAAAAAGAATGAACTGAGACCTGTAAAATTTACAAAAGATTTTACTAAAAATGCTTTAGGTTCGGTTTTGGTTGAATTTGGAGACACTAAAGTTATAACAACGGCATCTGTTGAAATGAAACAGCCAAAATGGATGGACAAAGAAGCTACTCAAGGCTGGGTAACAGCAGAATATTCTCTTTTACCGTCTTCTACATCAACAAGATGCGAAAGAGAACGCACAAAAATTTCGGGCAGAACTCAGGAAATTCAACGTCTCATAGGTAGGAGCCTAAGAGCCTGCGTGGATTTGGAAAAATTACCAAAAATGACAATAACCATTGATGCCGACGTTATACAAGCTGACGGAGGAACAAGAACGGCAAGTATTTGCGGCGGATTTATGGCTTTAAAAATTGCTGTTAAAAAACTAATGGAACAAAAAATAATCAAAAAAAATCCGATAAAAGAAGAAATTGCAGCAATTTCCGTAGGAATTGTCGACGGAGAAGTAAGACTTGATTTGTGTTACGAAGAAGATTCAAGAGCGCAGGTTGATTCAAATGTTGTTATGACAAAATCAGGAAAAATCATTGAATTTCAAACAACAGCAGAAGGCGAACCTTACACACAAGAGCAATTGATGGAAATTTTTGACACCGCAAAAAAAGGTATTAAAAGTATCATAAAAATGTATAAATAAGTATATTTTTAATCTTTCAGCATGTCAGCGCCCACCCGAATAATCCGAAACAGGCATTATTATTACAAAGGCAATTTTTATCTAAAAAAATCCTTTATATAAATAAGGAATAATAATATATTTCTATAAAAGTCAACGAACATTTCTTAACGCCAAGCAAGAGCCTTATGGTTATTGCAATATGGACATTTGTTAAGAAATGTTAATTCATGTGTAGCCAAAAAAGCAATTTTTTTAACAAAAGTTACTTTATATAAGTACGAGAGCAAGAGAGGATTTTTTAAGAGATGTCAATGTTATTTTCACAAGTTGCAGCAGACGCTTACAAAACATCAACTCAAGCAATCAACACAGAAGCTAAAAAAGACGTAAGAGCAAAATCATTAAAAGGTAT
>CAJOPF010000121.1 GCA_905236205.1 Candidatus Gastranaerophilales bacterium | reverse complement strand
GTTTTGGGAATGAAATAGACTTAATTTCACTTATTTTCTTTGGAGGTTCAGATGGTTGTTGGTACTTAATCAAAAAATGCATAAACTCATCACTAAACATTAAAAACTCCTTATCTATACGCCAAAATAATACTTTTAAAACCTACATCTATATAAAAACATTTTTCAAAAAAAAATTGCCTTTTTTGAAAAATTTTATATAAATTTTGTAAATTTTTTGAAATAGTGTTATAATTTTAATGAAATAAGAGGTAATAATGTCTGACAATAAGAACATTGAAATTGACGAAGAATTTATAAAAAAATTCTATGAGTTGGCAGAAATGACAGCTCCTTCTTTAGATAGTGTAGACTTACAAGGTTTAAAAAAACAGCTTACGGAAATTGAACAAAAAATAAAATCATTAAAAGATTTGACAGAAGAAAATTCAAAAAAACAAGCCGATAATACTGCACAAAGCGTATCAAAAGAAAGTGAAATTGATTTATCTTCTTTTGCAACAAAAGTTTCAAATGTTCAAAAAGCCTCCGAAATGGAACAACTTGGTATTCCGTTAAATTATAACCAATCAACACTACAATTTATCGAGCCGACTGCAATCAATCGTACAAAAAGACAATATTACGACGAAGACGGACACCCTGTAAAAGGAAAAGTTCTTGTAGTTGATGACTTAGGAATTATTATTTACCAATTAAGCGTAATTTTAAAAAGAGCAGGATATCTGCCCGTTACTTCAAAAGAGATTTATGATGCTATTGAACAATACAAGAGAAGTTCCTTTGACTACGTAATTATGGATTTGTATATACCTACGGAACGTGAAGGATTTATACTTCTTGAAGAACTTCAAAAAATAGCGCATGCAAGAGAAGAAGTTCCAGTTATAGCGGTTATGTCAGCATCAACAAGAAAAGACCATAAACAAACATGCCAAAAGAAAGGGGCAGCGTTCTACGTTGAAAAACAAGATGATTGGCAAAGAGAACTTTTTGGCTTATTAGTTCAATACTAAGCAGATTTATAAAACTTTAACCAATATTTTACATTTTTACTGCTGTTTTTTGTAAGCTCAAATAATTTTCCATCAGAAGGACGTTCAGGTCTTCGCAAAAGTTTCATGCCGGCTTCTTTCGGTGTTCTGTTTGCTTTATATTGATTACACTCTTTACAGCAAGCAACAATGTTTTCCCACGTATCAGGACCTAATCTCGATTTCGGATAGACATGATCAAGCGTTAATTCATCACTTGATAAATGTTTTCCACAATATTGACAAGTATATTCATCTCGTTTATAAATATTTTCCCTAGAAAAAGGCAACTCCGTACATGGAATTGCCTTATTTTCTTTTAATTTAATTACTTTCGGTATAAGAGTATTATCAACCTCAATATAATCCTCAATACTGTTAATCTTTTCCATACACTCAGCCTTACCCTTTAAAAGTAATACCAAAGCCCTCTTCCACGTTGTCAGGTGGAGCGGCTGTAAATCTGAATTAAGTAGTAAAACTTGTTCCATAGGGGTAACTCATATAAGCTGCTACACTTGTAATATTCCACATTTTGTTATATTTTTCACTAAAAAAGCGTACATTGTAAATATATCTTCACAATATACGCTTTTTAAAATAATTAACGTTAACTATTTTTCAATATCTTTAACGCTAAGAGCGATTCTGTGTTCTTGAGGAGTAAATTTCTTAATTAAGACCTCAATTTCGTCGCCGACTTTGTATAAGTTGAACGGATTTGGATTTTCGCCATTCATTTCAGCAACAGGTAATAAAGCTTCAACGCCAGGGAAAATATTGATAAATGCACCGAAGGTTGCAACTTTATTTACTGTACCTTTAACAACTTGACCTTCTTCAAATTGTCCTTCGATTTGTTGCCAAGGATTTTCTGTCATTCTTTTCAAGCTCAAGCTGATTCTTTTTAATTCATTATCGATTTTAATAATTTTAACTTCGATATTATCTCCTAAAGCAAGAACATCTGACGGATGTTTAATTCTTTGCCAAGAAATTTCAGAAATAGGTAATAAGCCGTCAATACCGCTTATATCAACAAATGCACCAAAATCTGTTATTCTTACGACATTACCTTTAACAACCATGTCTTCTTCCAATTTTGAAATAACATCATCAACAACTTGGTTTCTTTGTTCTGCAACAGCTTGTCTTTGAGAAAGAATCAATTTGTTTTTCTTAGGATCAGCTTCAAGAACTTTAACTTCAATTTTTGTATCAACAAGACCTTCAAACGGAGTTCCTGTTCTTAATTGACTTGAAGGGATGAAACCTTTTAAATCAGCTACATCTACAAGCACGCCGCCTTTAACGATAGAAATAACTTTTGCAAGAATAGTATCTCCAACGTTTTTAGCATCATTCAATTGAGCCCAAGCTTGTGCGTATGCAATACGTTTTAATGATAGTTGCATACAGTCATCATCACTTTCTTCTTTTAATACATAAAATTCTCTTACATCACCTATTTGTAATTCTTCAGGTGTTTCATCATTGTTTGAAACTTCTTTTTCTGGTAAAAAGGCTTCTGTCTTTGCACCTTTAACACTTACCAAATAACCTGTGTTTTCTTTCTTTAATACAGTACCTTCAACGATATCAGCAACCGTATAAGTTTTTGAAAGTGTACCCTCTAAAAGAGCTTCAAATTCATCTAAATCTGTTTTTGTCATTCCTGACCTCCTTCTATTTTTTTACATACGTTATCGATTATATTTTGCGGAGTTGATGCCCCCGCAGTAACTGCAATATTATTAGCTTTTGAGATTAAACTTTCATATTTATCCAATTCTTTATCTGTTTCTATATGAATTGTTTTTGTTATATTTTGCAAAATTTCAGCTAAATGTGTTGTATTTGCACTTTTTTTAGAGCCTGCAACAATAACTAAATCGCTGCTTAAGGCTAATTCTTTTGCTTCATTTTGACGCATTGTTGTACTCTGACATATTGTGTTAACCAAATGAATTTCTTTTACAAAAGTCGTTAAATAGGTCAAAATTGATTGCAAAGTTTCAAGCCTTTGAGTTGTTTGAATAACCACTCCAACTTTTTTATGAGACTGAATTTTTTCTCTGTGTTCTTCAATTTGTGATATATCACTTGCGACAATAATTTTATCAGTATATAGCTCTGCATTTGCCTTAATCGCAACAACTTCCGGATGTTCAGCTTTGCCGACAATTATAACAAAATCACCCTCTTTTGCCAGCTGAATAGCTTGTTGCTGAACTTTCTTAACGTCAGGACAAGTCAAATCAACAAGTTCAAAACCTCGATTTTTAATTTCATCAATAACCTGAGGAGAAGCTCCATGACTCCTTATAACACATATACCAGTTTCATTTTCAGGCAACACATCAATAGTCTTAATACCCAATTCCTCAAGTTCGTTAATTACTTGAGAATTATGAATAAGTTCGCCGAGAACATAGATATTTTTGTCGGGATTTTCCATTTTTAATTTTTTCACAGTCTCAACTGCGCGTTTAACCCCGTAACAAAAACCTGCAAACTTTGCTAATTTTACATTCTTTGACAAATAAATTGTCCTGCTTTCATTTAGACTAGAAGGTCAAGACCTTCAGTAACACAATTAAAACATAAATAAAAATTTTTTACAAGTAACAATATTATATGCTACATAGTAGTTTTAATTCTGTCTATCAATTTTGATATGGAATCCTTTTCTTCCTGAGGAATATCAAAGTTAATGTAATCTTCAAAATACTCTAAGGCATCCTCTTTATCTCCGCGAGCCATAAATAACATTCCTAATTTTTTAAAGGCAGGATGAAAAGAATTATTTACAGCTGTAGATTTTAAATAATTTGATATAGCTTTATCAATTTCGTCATTAGCTTCATAAGCCTGAGCCAAGTAAAAATAAATAAGCTCGTTTTGGTCTTTAAACTCTAAAATATTTTCAAAATTGGAAATAGCACCTTCCCAATTACCCATTTCAAAATATATTCTGCCTAAATCATAGTATGCATCATAATTTTCAGGTTCATATTCAAGAATTTTATCCAATTCATCAATTGCTAAATCCATTTGAGCATCTTCCATCAAAATTCTAGCCAAATAATGTGGTATTACAGTATTTTCTGGGAGAGCTATTTCACCTGCACGCAGACATTCAATGGCTTGGGCAATTAACTTTTGTCTGTAATATACATCTGACATATTCAAATATATTTGAGGCAATAAAGAATTTAGTTTTAAAGCTTTGTTGAGATAAACTTCGGCATTTTTGTAATCACCCAAGTTGGAATAAGAAACACCTATGTTGTTATAAATTTCAGCACTTTCATCTTCACTTTCAAGTACTACATGAAATGCATCAATAGCTTCTTTATATTTTTTGTCAGTAAATAATTCAAGAGCTTTATCCAACAATTCAGACATTATATACCGTCAACACTTTCTTTGTTAATATTTTGAATAACCGTTTTTACATTACCCTCAGCATGGAAATCTTTTGGTTTAAGTATCATTTTGATTTTATCTGCATATATTGTTTTATCTTCCTGATTTATCATAGAGCGTCCCGTAAAGTATATTTCGTTGAATTTGTTTGTTTTCTTATCAGGGAATACACTCATTTTTGGACCTTTTGCATAGTAATCGTCATACCAAACTCTTACATTACCACTTGCATTATAAACATTTTGAGCTTTGTTGTACTGTTGATATCTTGATTTAACAGTTAAAGGAACATCACCGTCTGTTTTTGTGTGAGTCATTGTCTCACCTTCAGCAAAAAGTTCTTCTTTAACAGCATCGTAAGAGAAGTGATTTGCCTCAGCTTTGCTTACATTTTCTTTAATTTTAGCTTTACCGTACAAATCAATTTTCTTTAACTCTCCGTTTTTGTCCGTTTTTATAACAGCAAGATCTGAAAAAGTCTGAACATCTTTATATTTAATAATAACTCCGCCTCTTGCCGTTAAAACATTGGTTTTAATATCATATTCTTGAGTATCTGCCGTAATCATAACCAACGGCTTTTTACCGTCAGAAACAATCGCCTGAGCATCTCCTTCTGCCCTTACAACCTTTGTAATAAGAGACAACTTTAAGATATTAGCTTTTACTTCACGTTTTTTATTTTTATTTACCTGATAAGCATAAGGTTTATCGTAAAAAGTTGCCGTATCAAGTTTATTCTTTTTATTAACAGTTACATCAGCCTTATCTCCGACAACATGAACATCATCAACAGAAACTTTAACATTTCCGTCAAATTTAATTTTACTGTCTTTTTCATTATAGCTTTGCGTATCTGATTCAATAACCAAATCAGAGGCAAATACAACTGCCGCAAAACAAAAGATTAAAACAAATATAGAAATCAATGATTTTTTCATTAGAATAATATCCCCTTTTTCTTCTTATTATTTTTATCATTATCATTACTGTTATCTTTGTCAAATATCTTAGAAACAGATTTATTCATAACCCCTTTTAAAATAAAGTGGCTATAATCAGGATTGATAATTATTTCATCACCTGTTGCAATAAATTCACCGTTCTTACTTACTTTTATATGTCCTGTTGCAATAATTTCTTTGTCCGAACCTGACCAAACAAGACGATCTGCGTTTAAAGAAACTCCGTCTTTCATTACAACATAGGTATTATCATATAAAATTATCTGATTTTTTTCTTCATTATAAGTTCCCATAGAAGATTCAAAACTCATAGCAACTTCATTGTCTTTATAGAAATTGCCCACAACATTCTTCAACAACGCAACTTTTTCATCACTGTTATAAGTACCTGTTTCACCGTATATTTCCCAAAACTTTGTATCTTCTTTAGTTTCTGTAAGAATCATACTTGAAACTTCAAGTTCTTGCCTGTCATCACCGGTTTTAATATTTGAGCGCGAAAATCCGTTTGTCAAAAAACCAGCACTCAAAAAGGCCCAAAGCAATATAAAAGCCATTATCAAAAAAGCAATTGCGTAGGCTTTCTTTCTTGGACTCATTTCCTTTATTTTTCTAAGATATAAAAAGAACCTCTTTTTCATATAACTAAATTTTAACATGAATTGATTTAATTTATATTGTTTTGTTAAGAATTTATGACTTAATTTTTCACATGTTTGATACTTGTTCTATAATGGAGTAGTAAGGAGGAATTTTATGTCACGTTTTGATGCCGGAGAAGTAATAACGGCAATGGTTACACCATTTACCAAAGACGGTAAAGTTGACTATGACAAAGCAGCAGAATTAGCAGAGCATCTTATATCTAACGGTTCTGACTCAATAATCGTTGCGGGGACAACGGGAGAAAGCCCGACACTCACTCATGAAGAAGAAGTGGAATTGCTGAGTACCGTTAAACGTGTTGTTAAAAATGACGGAAAAGTTATTATGAGCGCAGGTTCAAACTCAACAACAGAAGCGGTAAAATATGCTAAAATTGCAGAAAAAGAAGGAGCAGATGCAGTTTTATCCGTTGCTCCATACTACAATAAACCTTCACAAGAAGGAATAAAAGCACATTTTTCGGAAATAGCAAAATCTGTTAATATTCCGATAATTCTCTATAACATTCCGTCGAGAACAGGTATTGAAATTCTGCCTGAGACAGTAAAATATTTAGCAGAAAAGCACAAAAATATTGTGGCTATAAAACAAAGCTGCTCAGATTTGGATAAAGTATCTGAAATTCGTGATATTTGTCCTGATTACTTTGACATATACAGCGGGGATGACAGTCTGACACTTCCAATGCTGTCGCTTGGAGCAAAAGGAGTTGTTTCGGTTGCTTCACACATTTACGGTGAAGAAATCAAATCAATGATTGAAGACTTTAAAACAGGACACGTTGAATCAGCCTTAAACATGCATTTAATTTTATATCCTATATTTAAAAAGTTGTTTATGGCACCAAATCCTGTACCTGTAAAAGCAGCTTTATCAAAGTTAGGAATAATAAAGGATTATGTAAGACTTCCGCTTGTTATCCTTAATTACGAACAAAAAGCAGAATTATTTGCGTTAATGGATGAAATTGAAAAATTATAGCCTAAATTGGTAATAATCAAATTATTTTTTTTGTTAAAATAATACTATAAATAAAATAATATATAAGGAAGAGAAAATGAAAAACAAAATTTTATTGTTTTGGATAATCGTAGCACTGGTTATATTTTCTGTTGCAATGATTATCATTAAACCCACAAAACTTGGTTTAGACTTAGTTGGAGGTTCAAGATTAGTTCTTGAAGCACAAACGACCCCTACAATTGCAAAAATAACTCCCGAAATGATGGATAGCCTACAATTTGCAATTGAAAATCGTGTAAATAAACTGGGGGTTGCGGAAACTGTAGTTCAAAGACAAGGAGAGAAAAGACTTGTTGTTGAAATACCGGCAGTAAAAGACTTAAATCAAGCAAAAAAATTCCTTGGTGAAACTGCAGAGTTAGCCTTTAAAAAAGAATTAAAAGAAGGCAGTGGACAATGGATAGACACAGGACTTACAGGAAATGATTTAAACAGAGCTAATTTAAGTACAAGTTCTAGCGGTCAATGGGTTGTAGACTTAGAATTTAACGACAAAGGAACAAAGAAATTTGCAGAATTAACGCAACAACTTGTAGGCAAACCTATGGCAATATTCTTTAACGGAGAATTAACATCAGCTCCCGTAATAAGAGAAGCTATCATCGGCGGCAGAGCTCAAATCTCAGGCGGTGATAACGGTTTTGCATATGAAGAAGCAAAAGAAATGGTTGATTTATTGAATGCCGGCGCATTACCAGTCCCTGCAAAAATTATTGAAGAAAATACCGTTGGCGCAACATTGGGTGCAGACAGTATTGAAAAATCCAAATTTGCAGGCATGGTTGGTTTAGGTATTGTAATGTTATTTATGATTGGATATTACAGACTACCTGGTTTAATTGCGGATGTTGCACTTGTAATTTATAGTGTAATTTTGTTTATGCTTTTCAAAATGGTTCCTGTAACGTTAACACTTGCAGGTATTGCAGGTTTTATACTTTCAATAGGTATGGCAGTAGATGCAAACATTTTGATTTTTGAAAGAACAAAAGAAGAATTAAGAGCGGGAAGAACATTGTTTACCGCAATTAACGCAGGTTTTGACAGAGCCTTTACAAGTATTTTCGATTCAAACATGACAACAATTATAACCTGTGTAATACTTTACTGTTTAGGAACAAGTATTGTTAAAGGTTTTGCCTTGACACTTGCACTCGGTGTTATGGTTTCAATGTTTAGTGCAATTACGGTTACTAAAAACTTTATGCACTTGATATTTGGTACAGGAGATTTAAAATATCCGTTCTTGTTTGGGTTAAAGAAAGATGAAATAGGTACAGCTTATGCAGCATCAGAAACAAAACGAGAAAAAGCAAAATTCGGTGTATTGGACTAGCGAGGTGAAAAATGGAAAATAAAATAAAAATTCATGTTGTAAAATACAGATGGCTTTGGATGTGTGTTTCTGCATTATTCTTACTTCCTGGAATAATCACAATGATTTACGCATCAATTACAACACCGTCACATTTGCCGTTAAAAGTCGGTATTGACTACACAGGCGGAACTGTTTTGCAATATATGACGGATAAAAAAGTTGATAACGACTCTTTAACAAAAATCAGAGCCGAACTTGTAAAAAGCGGTGTAGAAAATCCTTCACTGCAAATAATTAACGTTAATGACGGTGTTACAAACACTTCAAACAGCGACATAATTGCAGTAAGAACCAAATTTATAGCAGAAGATGATACTGCAACTGCTGACAAAATAACTTCCGTTATAAAATCAGCTTATGACAATTCTGAACTAATATCAACAACGTCAGTCGGTCCTACATTGGGTAAAGAATTATTCAAAAATTCTTTGATAGCATTATCACTTGCTTGTCTTGGTATAATAGTATATTTATCATTCAGATTTCAGTTTGATTTTGCTATCGCAGCGATATTAGCACTAATTCACGACGTTTTATTCGTTGTCGGAATATTTGCAATGCTTTGCTACTTCCTGAACGTTCAAATTGACGGTTTATTTATAACCGCATTATTAACCGTAATCGGTTTTTCTGTTCACGATACAATTGTTGTATTTGACCGTATTCGGGAAAATTTGAGATACTATGCAAAGAAAATGTCATTTGGTGAAATTGTTGATGCAAGCGTTAACCAAACTTTGGCAAGAAGTATCAATACATCCGTAACAACACTAATTACACTTTTTGCATTGTATTTCTTCGGCGGAGTTACAACAAAAGATTTTATTCTTGCAATGATATTAGGTATCGCTATCGGTACATATTCAAGTATATTCTTCGCAAGTATGCTTATTGATTTTTTGAGAGACAAACAAAACCAACCAAAAAGAGCATAGTTTAGAGCATTAAAAGGCGGCATGCAACAATATGTTAAATATTTGTTGCATGCCGCTTTTTTTGGTAAAATGTATAAAAGTGGGGAATAAAAATGAAGAAAATAATATTATTAGCAATTGCTTTATTTATCGGGTTAAAATCATACGCCGCAACGGTTTGGATAAATGACACACGTTCGCAATTTCAAACAAATTCACTTGTAATTTTAGGTGTAAACATAAGAACTTTCAATGCTAAAGATTTTAATAAAAACGGAATAATAGAAGAACGCTTGGGCGAACAAAGAGGAACCTTCATTAACGCAATAGACAGACTTGATGAATTGGCTATGCAAGGTGTTAATACCATTCACTTATTGCCTGTTACTCCTGTCGGTAAATTAAAAGCTATGGGTACAGCAGGCTCATTATATGCTTTAAACGGATTTGATGAAATAAATCCTCAACTTGCAAGTAAAAGGTCAAAATTATCTCCGAAAGAACAAGCTCTCAGATTTATAGATGAAGCTCACAGACGTAAAATCAGAGTAATTGTTGATTTACCGTCATGTGCTTCTTACGATTTTTATTTAAAACACAGCCTGCTATTCTCAACTGATGTCGGAGGCGCACCAATAGTTCCTGCCGACTGGACAGACACCAGAATTTTAGAAGCGGGAAAAAACGGCAGAATTAACTTAGATTTACTTGATGAATATAAAAAGTTTATAGATATGATGCTTGAAATCGGGACAGACGGCATTGTTGCAAATAACGCATCTATGAAACCTTACGATTTTTGGGAAGCTCTAATTACGTATACTCGCGGAAAAAGTCCTCAATTTTTGTTTTTAGCACAAGCAACAGATAAAGATGTACCATTAGGAAAAAACATACCGTTCACAAGTTACGACAAATTGCTTGAAGCAGGTTTTGACGGTTATTATGGCGGATATTCACGTTTTAGTGACTGGCAATCAGCAGAAGAATTATATTCTCACGTAAAATTTAATCAAAAATTGATTTCAAAATACAAACTTATAAAATCTACAATAGGAAGTTTTGCAACACACGATAATGTAAGTCCTATGCTTACAAATGGCGCACCTTATGCAAAAATGTTGTCTTGGTTAAATGCGACATTACCGTTAAATGCTTATTACACAGACGGAATCCAATCTGGTGACGATTATATGTACCCTTGGGAAAATAAAAAAGCAACAAAAACATATACTGATGATAATTTTTATTTTGCACAACGCGGTAAACTTGATATATATAATTTTTCAAGAAAACCCGGTGGTACAAACGGAGATGTACTGCAAAACTTTATACTGGCAAACAAATTTAAATATATGATGAATCAAATAATGCCAGAAGCAAATTTTGTTCCGTTGCAAACAAATTCGCTGAATGTTTTTGCCTATGCACGTTCTAACAAGAAAAACGCTGTCATAGTAATTGGAAATATGGATTTTTCAAATATGCAAAACGTAAAAGTTTCAGTTCCTCACCTGACGGATAAAGTATCAATAACTCCTGTTAAAATTGATGATATACCTGTTATTCAACGAAACAGAATAAATGCTATTTTGGCTCCCGGAGAAGTCCAAGTATTATTAGTTAAAGATTTTTCTATTAAATAAATTTAACAATGTACTTGTAAATCAAAAATATTTGTAGTAATCTTTTTACATAGAATATAAGAAAAAGAGGAATTTATTATGTCTAGACAATGCGAAAAATGCGGAAAAACACCTTTAAAATCAGCAAAATTAACTTTTTCTCATAAACAAAATGTGCACAGACAATCTCCAAACTTACAAACAGTTAGAGTTGTAGAAAACGGCGTTGTAAAAAAAATGAAAGTTTGCTCATCTTGTTTAAAAGCTAATAAAGTACAAAAAGCTGTTTAGTTTTAATTGTAAATTTTTGTAAAAAAAAGAGGTTAATAAACCTCTTTTTTTTGTGCAAAAAGCAATTATTTTAAGAAAAAACTCTTTATATAAATAAGAGAGATTTAGAGATAATGAACGTAAATTTAAACACATTTTTAAATATGTATGGAAATAATCCGTTTTCAATCGCATCATTCGGTTCTTTATACCCAATGAATGAAAGCCTTTTTTCAAATATGTTTAATTTTCAATTACCTCAACAATCTCTAAATTTCGATTTTTCAAATCTTTCTAATTTTGGTAATTTTAACTTTAATTTTAATTTTGGTTCATTAACTCAAACTTCTTCTTCATCAAGCGTACGTGAAGGACACTGCAAGGCAAATGCAAAATTAGACAAAGCATTTTTGGATAAAGTAAAACAAATTGCAAGCAGAATTAACTGTGATTACAAAGATTTATTAGGTGTAATGCATTCAGAATCAGGTATAAATCCACAAGCAGTTAACAGAAGCAGCAACGCAACAGGCTTAATCCAATTTATGCCTTCAACAGCTAAAAGTCTTGGCACAACAACAGAAGCATTAAAAAATATGTCTGCAGTTCAACAATTAGACTATGTTGAGAAATTTTTCCAAAGAGCAATTAAAGCAAGAGGTATGCAAGGAAAAAGACTTACTGCCGGAGATTTATATACATTAGTATTTATGCCTGCAAAAGTTCATAGTGAAGTCATTTGTCAGGCAGGTTCAAAAGAATATAATGCAAACAAAGGCTTAGATACAAATAAAGATGGTGTAATAACAAAAACAGAACTCGGTAACAGAGTTATTAAACACCACGTAGACGAATCAATTTTTGCATAATAAAATTTAAAAATAAAGAGGCGGCTGTAAAACAGCCGCCTCTTTATTTTTATTTGTAAATATTATTGTTGAATTTGTTTCATAACTTCATCGGCGAAGTTTTCGCTGCGTTTTTCTAAACCTTCACCTAAATTATATTTAACAAATTTGTTAACAGTCAATTTACCTTCAATTAGTTGAGCAACAGTTTGACTTGGATCTTTAACAAAAGGTTGTTCAAGTAAACATTTTTGAGCCAAGATTTTGTGCAAACGACCTTCAACAATTTTTTCTCTGATGTTTTCAGGTTTGTTAGCCAAATCTTCTTTACCCATTTCAATACGTTTTTCTTCTTCTCTTACTTCTGCAGGAATATCATTACTTGATAAAAATTCAGGAGCGCAAGATGTAATATGTAAGCATAAATCTTTCATTAAAGCTTCATCTTTTTTATCAGTGCTTAAAAGAACACCTATTTTGCCGTTGTGGATATAAGTTGCGATATTACCTTCCAAAAGTTCAAATCTTCTTATAGTGATTTTTTCACCGATAGATGCGATTTTTTCTTTAATAACATCAGCAACAGGTTTTCCGCATTTAGGGCAAACAGTTGCAAGTAAAGCATCAACGTCAGCAGGTTTAGCTGTAGCAACTAATTCTGCAAGACCTGAGCATAATTCTTTAAATTCATCATTTTTAGCAACGAAATCTGTTTCACAGTTAACTTCAATCATTGCGCCTGTTGTATCATTAACATAAGAAGCAACAAGACCTTCAGCAGCGATTCTGCCCATTTTCTTTTCTGCAGAAGCGATACCTTTTTGTCTTAAAGCTTCCATAGCTTTTTCCATATCTCCGTCAACTTCGGCAAGCGCTTTTTTACAATCCATCATACCTGCGCCAGTTTTTTCGCGGAGTTCTTTAACCATTGTAGCTGTAATTTCCATTATTTCCTCCAATTTAAAATTAAGCTTCTACTTTTTCTTCTTCGCTAACACCTGCATCTTCAGCTTTAATTTCTTCAACTTTAGCATTGTTTGCAGCTTTGTTTTCACGAAGTTGTTTACCTTCTAATACAGCATCAGCTAATTTAGATGCAATTAGTTGTACTGAACGAATAGCATCGTCATTTCCCGGAATAATGTAGTCAATATTATCAGGATCAGCATTTGTATCTGCTAAACAAATAACAGGTACACCTAATTTTTTAGCTTCTAAAATAGCAATATCTTCTTTTTGTTGGTCAACAACAAAAAGTAATTCAGGTAAACCTCTCATATCTTTAATACCGCCAAGAGTTTTGCTCAATTTAGCAACTTGTTTGTTAATTTGAGCTTGTTCTTTTTTAGGTAATTTTTCGATTTGACCGCTTCCGATAAAGCTTTCATATTCTTTTAATTTGTTAACACGAGTTTTGATAGTTTCAAAGTTAGTCATCATACCGCCTAACCATCTTCTGTTAACATAATAAGCTCCCGCTCTTTTTGCTTCTTCAGAAACAACTTCAGCAGCTTGCTTTTTTGTACCTACAAATAATACGTTTTTACCTTTTGCAGCGAAATCTCTAACAATTTCATAAGCTGTATCAAGTAATTCTGATGTTTTACGTAAATCAATAACGTAAATACCGTTTCTTGCACCGTAAATATACGGTTTCATTTTTGGGTTCCATCTTTGTGTTTGGTGACCGAAATGTACACCTGCTTCTAAAAGTTCAATCATTGATGCTACCGGCATCTTCCTTCTCCTTTATGGTTATGTATTTTACTACGGGAAGTATGTTCAATTCTGTAAGAACTAGGATATACCTATCGAATCAGTACTTCCATAATTATATTAGCACGAATATATACAATTGCAATTTAATTCTTAATATTTATACAAGAAAATTGACAATAAAATTTATTTATTTTAAAATTTCCTTACTCACATCCTCGAGTAAGTGTAAAATTTTATGGGAGTCATTAACCTTATAAAGTTTTCAAACAAGAAAGAAGGACAAAATGGCAAATATTAAATCAGCTAAAAAAAGAGTATTGATTGCTGAAAGAAACCACGAAAAAAATGTTGCTTTCAAAACATCAATCAAAACAGCATTAAAAAAAGTGTTGGAATTAGCTAAAGCCAAAGATGAAGATGCAATGAAGGCAGCACTTTCAAAAGCATACCAATTATGCGATAAAGCTGTTTCAAAGGGTATTTTACACAAAAATACAGCATCAAGAAAAAAATCAAGATTAACATTAGCTGCTAAAAAATTATTATCAGAATAATGTTTTTCTAATCAAAAAATCCGTAAAACTCAAAGGTTTTATGGATTTTTTTTTAATTGTAAGCAATATTTAACATTATGATAAAAAATAAAAATTATTTGCTATAATTAAATGGGGTATCGTGTGTTATAGGGCGAGTGCTATGCCGACAGAAAAAGTCGTTAATCTGAAAGAGTACCAAAATTTAATTGAAACCGTTTGCAAAGTTGAAGCACAAAAAATGTCTTCAACGGCGCATTTGCTCGATTATCTTGAAATGGTTAACATCGCAACACAAACATTATATGTACTTTTTAAGCAAAAAACTAAAGAATCCTACAACAATTCATATCTGTCAACAGCAATAAAATGGTCTTTAAGAAACGAAGTAAGACGAAGATATAAATGGTATTCAATGAAACAAAAACGCGATGTTCTTAATCCTGAAGACATCCGCGAAACAATGTATAAAACTATTTTATCCGTTGAAGAAATGGCTGATGCGGAAAACCCTACAATAATTCGTTCTCAAGACAGAAATCCCGAAGAATCAATGGAATTTTATCAATTGAAAGATAAAGTTTCTTCATTATTAAAAACATTACCTCAAAGGGAAAAAGAATTTATAGAACAAAAATTTTTCAAAGACAAAAAATTACGAGAAATGTCTGAAGAATATCAAATCTCGCCATCAAGAATTTCAAGAATTATTCAATCAGGATTAAACAGAATAAAAAAAGAACTTGCAAAACAGGAGATGATATAATTTGAAAACTATATTTGAAAAAAGCAACGATATAGACGGAATTACACTTATTGACGAACAATATAAAATTGATTTCATAGATGAAAAATATCTTAGAAATGACAAAATAGGTTTACCTCAAACTTCCGAATTGAATGTCTTAAGGCACTACAAGGAATTGTCAGACAGAAATTTCTGTATAGAAAAAGGCTTTTATCCGCTCGGTTCCTGCACTATGAAATATAACCCTAAAGTAAATGAAAAATTGGCAAATTTAGACGGATTTTTAAACCTTCATCCGGCTTTGAAAGATGAAGATGTCCAAGGATCACTTGAATTGATGTTTAAACTTCAGGAAGCTCTGAAAACTATTACAGGAATGGATGCAGTGAGTCTGCAACCTGCGGCAGGTGCTCATGGCGAATTTTCTGGAATGATGATAGTAAAAAAATACTTTGAAACAAAAGGAGAAAACAGAAAAAAAGTAATCATTCCTGATTCGGCACATGGAACAAACCCTGCAAGTGCAAAAATGGCAGGATTTGATATTGTTCAGGTCAAATCTAACAAAAAAGGACAAATTGATATTGACTCCTTGAAAGAAGTTTTAACAGAAGATGTTGCGGCAATTATGATGACGAACCCTAACACCTTGGGTATATTTGAAGAAAATGTACTTGAAATATCAAATTTAATGCATAAAAACGGTTCTCTGTTATATTATGACGGAGCGAATTTTAACGCGATTATGGGGTACACAAATCCGAAACTAATGGGGTTTGATATTGTTCATATCAACCTGCATAAGACTTTTGCAACACCTCATGGCGGAGGTGGACCCGGAGCAGGTCCTATCGGGGTTGTGGAAGAAATGAAAGAATTTTTACCTGCACCTGTTATAACATTTGACGGCGAAATGTACCACAGAAATTATAATATTAAAAATTCAATAGGAGCTGTAATAGGATATTTCGGCAATTTTGGTATTCTTGTGAGAGCTTACTCATATATACTGATGCTTGGCAAATATCTAAAAAATGTCAGTGAAGACGCAGTATTGAACGCTAATTATATGAAAGAAAAATTAAAAAATCATTATAAAATACCTTATGATGAACCTTGTATGCACGAATTTGTATTGTCAGGAGACTTACAAAAAGAAAAAGGCATTTCTACGTTAAACATCGCAAAAAGACTCATGGATAGCGGAGTTCACCCACCAACAATATACTTCCCGCTAATTGTACACGAAGCTATGATGATTGAACCAACTGAAACAGAAGACAAAAAAGTTCTTGATGAATTTATAGATACAATGCTGCAAATAGCAAAAGAGGTTGAGGAAAATCCTGAAATAATTTTAAATTCGCCAAATAATACACCTGTAAAAAAAGTGGACGAAACACTTGCAGCAAGAAAACCTGACTTAAAATACGTAATGGGAAATTAAATATGAAAAAAAATGAGAAAAAAATAAAAGTAGCATTTCCTCATATGGGAACAATATCAGTTGCTTGGTCAGCTGCTCTCAGAAAGTTTGGGGTAGAAGCTTACGTTCCGCCATATACAAGTAAGAAAACACTATCTCTGGGCGTAAAAAATGCTCCAGAAGCTGTTTGTCTGCCATATAAACTTATTTTAGGCAATTTCATTGAAGCGATTGAAGGTGGTACGGATTATGTTGCAATGCTGGCTTCACCCGGTTGCTGCAGATTGGGCGTATACGGAATAAATATTCAATCGGCACTAGCTGACTTGGGCTACGAAACAAAATATTTAGAACTTTCTTTGTACGACGGAATAAAGGGTTTGTTTAAATTTTTCCACGATTTATTAGGAAGAACAGATTATATTGCTGCGGCAAAAGCAACTTTGATGATGATTAGAATGGTTTTTGCTCTTGATGATTTGGAAACACTTCTTGCATATTACAGAGCAAGAGAAATCAAACAAGGAGAAGCAGAAAGACATTATAATAAGTGCCTTAGCTGGTACAAAGAAGTGAAATCACTGAGAGAACTCGGTAAATTAAAAAAAGCCGTAAAAAAAGAAATGGCTAAAACAGAAATTGATAAAAACAGAGAAATTCTCAACGTTGATATTACAGGAGAAATCTACTTGGTAGGAGATCCGTTCTCCAATCAATACATAGAACGAGAACTTGGCAAAATGGGTGTTCAAACAAGAAGAAGTCTTACTGTCGGAAGCTTTTTGAAAGATGCAATAATTCCTAAAATGTTCAGAGGAAAAGAAACTCATTTACAAAGAGCTGAAAAAATGGCAAAACCGTATCTTAATCGTGATATAGGCGGAGATGCTCTTGAATGTGTATCTGATGTAGCATTTGCTCACGTAAATAAAAAAGACGGCATTATTCATATAAGTCCGTTTACGTGTATGCCTGAAATAATGTCTCAAAACATATTCCCTGCGATGCGCGAAGACCATAACATACCTATTTTAACTCTTGTTATGGACGAACAATCAGGCAAAGCCGGATATATAACAAGATTAGAAGCATTTGTAGATTTAATGCGTCGTAAAAAAAGAAAAAATGAAACATTAACAAAAGAAAAGCAAACAGTGTAATTTTTGGAGTAACTATGATAAAAATATTTAAAGAAGCGTTTAAAATTTCATACAACAACATAATTATAGCAACACCGCTGCTGATATTTTTACTGATAATCAATTTATACTTAGTTATCTCTAAAAATGCAGTAAGCGCTCTACCTTCAACAATTTTGTTTTTTACAACACTATTTTTAATGATAAGTGCATTCCTTGCAGGTTGGTTCTATATGGTAAAAACAGCGGTTGATAACCACGTTTACGCACCCGAAAAAGAAAAAATATACGGTTCTTTTGATTTGATAAAAGAATTTCCTGTGGGTATATCCGAACATATAAAATCATTCTTGGGCTTTACAGTTTTATACTTAATAATAGCAGATTTAGGTTTTATTGCGGTTTATCATACCGGATTAAAACTTATTGGCGGAATAGGAATTTCTTTTGCGCAGTTTGTTTCTGCAACAGAAGCTCCTGTTGCAATGCAAGCGCTTTTGCAATCATTTACCAAAGCTCAATTATTAAAAATTAACTATTGGTATTTACTTGTAATGTCGTCAATACAGCTATTTACGCTTTTGACGTTATTTTGGCCGATAGAACTTATGTATTCAACCAAAAATCCGTTTGTGGCATTCTTCAAATCTATATCAAGAATACTTAAAAATCCCGAAGTAATACTACTTTTTATAGGTATAAATATTATAAATTTAATACTAACATTATTGAATTATGCAGCAATATTTAACCCTATTACATATTTTATCGTAACAATGATATACTTCTATTTTATTGTTTACGTTTTTGTACTACTATTTTTATATTATGACCAAAAAATCAAAGGTAATAGCAATAGCGGCACCGACAGCGACAGGCAAGAGTAAACTGGCTGTTGAATTAGCTCACAAATTAAACGGTGAAATAATCTCTGCAGATTCCAGACTTGTTTACAAGGGGTTTAAAATAGCTGTTGCAAAACCTTCTGTTGAAGAACAGGAAGGTATTCCTCATTATCTTATGGATATTGTAGAACCCGAAATCGATTACAGTGTTGCGAATTACTTGGATGATGCAACAAAAGCTATTAAAAATATAATATCTAAGGGTAAAATTCCGATAATAGCGGGCGGTACAGGTTTGTATTTCAGGGTTTTACTTGAAGGTTATGACATTCCTAGAGTTGAGCCGAACATAAAGCTTAGAGAAGAATTAAACCAATTAACACTTAAAGAACTTACAGAACGTATAAGTAAAATTGATAAAAATTATATTCAAAAAATAAAAGAGCCCGAAAAACGAAAAATAATAAGAGCTATTGAAGTCAGTGAAGCTACGGGTATTCCGTTTTCAGAAATGAATAAACAGAAAGAGCCGCCATACGACGTTGAATGGATAGGAATAAATTTACCTAGAGAGGAAATTTACGAAAGAATAAACAAACGTGTGGATGAAATGGTTAAAAACGGTATAGTTGAAGAAACACAGAGTTTACTGAAAAAACATGGCAGAATACATAATATTACGGAAACCATAGGATATAAAGAGATTATTCAATACTTGGACAAAGAAATATCTTTTGAAAAAGCAATTGAATTACTGAAACAGCACACAAGAAATTACGCAAAAAGACAATTGACTTGGTTTAGAAGAAACAAGAATCTGGGTATAACTTAACCTGCTTTTTCATTAGTCAGATTTTTGATTTGAACATTTAGTGCTGCAATTTTTTGTAAGATTTTTTCTTTTAAAAACTTGTCCTCAGCAATAATTTCCTCAAAAGAAGAACCTTCCATTTCCTGTTCAACCTCAGGAGATGTTTCTTGCAAATAAGTGATAAATTTTATCTGCATTTCATAAAAATAAGCATCACTCTCCAAAGATTCAATTTGTGCATTTAGGTTTTTAACGATATCTTTCATAATGTATCCCCCGTATGACATGCATGTTAGCCATGTTTTACATGACATGTATCATGCAAACAGAGGATAATTAACGCCCCTGCGTATAGCTGTAATTTGGCGCTTGTTCTCTTATTATCGCTATATTTAGCAAAAATTCCTGATTTTTCCTTATATATAATTCCTTACCTTTTTCTCCCAGAGATAAAAACGATTTATCATAAGCATTATTAACAGAAGAAGATAACTTATCACCTGTTTTATCATTTATTGCCCCCTCTGCGGCAAAAAATCCTGTCGTAGCCAATAAAGCAGGAATAAGACCAAAGGTAAAAACAAGAGCCGAACTTACAACTAATTCAGTTTTATTTACCTTATTTGAATAAGTTGCAACAATATTATTTATACTGTTTGATTTATTTTGAGAATCAATATAACTTGTCGGAATAAAAACAAAATTTGCATCTTGCTTAAGTCTTTTTGGCGGAATTGTTTTATAAATATATCCGCTCAAAATAATTGACGGGTATAAAACACGAGTATCAGAAATTTGAAGAGGTTCAACCAATTTAACATTGAAATTGTAAGGAGGTTTTACACTGTAAAAATCATCCAAGGCAATAACTTTAACAGTTTTAGCATCCGCTAAAAGAAAGAATGATTGTAAAATAACTGCTAAAAAGACAGATAATATTTTTTTTATCATAACAGATTATTCCTCGTTATCAGTTTTAGGTATTTCATCTTCGTTTGTATTTTTGTTTATTTTGAATTTCAAATAAAATAATTCACCTTTTTTTATATACAACTCCTCACCTTTTTCAACATAAGATAGTGGTGAATTTTCATAAACATTTTTAGCAGAAGATTCCAACATCTTATCATTTTCATTTTTAACTGCGCCTTCCACAGCGTAATAACCTAGTGGTAAACCCTTTACAAAATAACTTCCGACACTCAATACAGCAGATTTTGCAATATCAGCTTTGTTTAATTTTGTAGTATACGCACCAACATAATCGCCATCAACAGGAATCCACTTATGACTGACTAAAACCGAATTGATTTTATATGAAAATGTTGCATCACGTTTTAATCGCTGCGGATCGGTAACATTTATAATATCACCTTTAACAATATCACCCGATTTGAGAGAAAAATTCTCATCAAACTTAATATTTGTAAGAACTTTAAGAGTAACACTGTTAGCAGGATTTTCCGTAGAAATATCATCTAATGCTTGCACAACAATAGTTTCTGCTAAAGCGCAAGTTTGACAAAAAATAAAAATAATAAAAGTAATTAAAAGTTTTTTCATAACATCAAGACCATTTTAAAATAATACGTTCTACTATATCAGCAGGGTCATTTGGTGAATTAGGGTGAGACTTCCATAATTTAATATAAATTTCCCTGTTTTTGTAATTATATTCTGTGGCATTAGATTTGAATTCAGCAAAACCTTGCCTTGGCGAGCCGTTATTACATCCACCGTTACGACCGCATGAACCACCGACATGAAGATAATTTTGAAACTCATGAACAGAATTGCTCAAATTATCAGAATTTATAAAATCTACAGGGTAAGTAGATTTTGATTTATCAATATATGCATATTTATACCCCATATCTACGGCATTAAGACCGTTAAAGCTGTAAAAAGAGGCATTCTTATTGGTTGTAAACGGAAGGTGGAAATATTCGACTATAATTTCTTTTTTAGAAGGTGAATAAACGATTGTTCTTGGTATAAGTTCCGCACGAGAGCTTGAACAATTATCAGCATCAGTATAATGAACTATAAAAGGATATTCAATTGCAACAAGCATTGTCGGATTATTTATAAATCTTGATTCTTCAGACGGGCCGGAAATACCTAACAAACCGGTTTGAGGTTCTGCACAAACATTAGCTGAAATCCACGGCTTTCCGCTTTCAATTGAACCAAAAACTTGTTCTGACGGTTCATAACCTGATTTTGCAAAAACAGAAGATTTTACATAATGTTTTCTTATATTATAAACTTCTGATTTTGATTTTCCGCTTAAAGCTACAGGCGGATTTACAGGAACTTCTTTTATGTCGGAAGGAATAGTTGGCGCAAAAACCTTATATTTACTTTTTTGAGATTTATCAGAGTTTTGATTTTCTTCTTTTTTTATTTCATGTGTCATAACCGCATCTGAAACAGTATCAGATGTTTCAGACACATTAGCAACATTAGAAATATTGGCAGTATTAGCTAAATCACCTTGTTTAAAGAAATAAACACCTATAAACAACATTACAATTAAAAATATAATTTGAAATTTTTGATTTTCCATAACTACCTCTTAAAATATTATATCATATTTTTATGTTTACTTTAACACATTTTTATGATGTAATGTAAAAAAAATAAACAATAGAAAGAGGTAATAGAATGAATATCGAAAGAACATTTGTGGCTATAAAACCTGATGCCGTACAAAGAGGTTTAATGGGAAAAATTATCACAAGACTTGAAGAAAAAGGTTTTAAAATTATTGCATTAAAAATGCTGGAAGTAACAGGAGAACAAGCAGCAGCACACTATGCAGAACACGTAGGAAAACCTTTTTATGACGGTTTAATTGAATTTATAACCTCTGCACCGATTGTTGCAATGGTTGTAGAAGGAATAGATGCCGTAGCAGAAGTAAGACATATTTTAGGCGCAACAAACCCTAATAATGCTGATGTCGGTTCAATCAGAGCAGATTACAGCCCTATAATGAAATGTAATTGTATTCACGCATCAGACTCAGTAGATTCTGCAAATCGTGAAATGGCAATATATTTTGACGTGAAAAAAGAACTTTGCACAAATTGGAAAACAATGATGGAAATTGTTTTAGATGGACTTAAAAAATAATTACTTTAGCTACGAACTTTTACACGTTGATAAAAACACAAACGCACGTGCGGGCATTTTACACACTCCGCATGGAGACATTGAAACACCGATATTTATGCCTGTCGGAACTAATTCATCAGTAAAAATGCTTACGAATTATGATATTGAACAAACAGGTGCGCAAATCATTCTTGCAAATTCGTATCATCTCTATCTGCGTGCAGGTACTAAGTTAATCAAACAATTCGGCGGAATACATGGCTGGATGAATTGGGACAAACCCGTATTAACGGATTCAGGCGGATTTCAGGTATTCTCACTTGCAGATTTAAGAAAAATTACTGAAGACGGAGTTAAATTTCGTGATCCAAAAGACGGCTCAGAACATTTTATATCTCCTGAAATTTCTATGGAAATACAGGAAGATATCGGAGCTGATATTATAATGGCATTTGATGTTTGTTCACCATATCCTTGCAGCTACAATGAAGCTAAAAAAGCTATGGAGCAAACTCACAGGTGGCTTGAAAGATGTTTCAAAGCTAAATCAAATCCTAAACAAGCACTGTTTCCGATTGTTCAGGGTGCATTTTTTGAAGATTTAAGGAAAGAAAGTGCAAACGTAATTTCATCTTTTGATGCGGTAGGATACGCAATAGGCGGACTAAGCGTAGGCGAAACAAAAGAAATTATGAATAACTTTGTCGAATTTACGGCACCACTGCTGCCTGAAAACAAACCAAGATATTTAATGGGCGTTGGCACACCTGAGGACTTATTAGACTGTATTAAGCGTGGTATAGACATGTTTGACTGCGTGTTACCGACACGAAATGCCCGCCATGGTTCGTTCTTTACACACGAAGGCAAAAAAATAATTAAAAACAAAGAATTTGAAGCTGATTCATCACCACTTGACAGAGAATGTGATTGTTATGCCTGCAAAAATCACTCAAAAGCATACATAAGGCACTTGTTCAGATGTCAGGAAGGTACATCCGCAGCGCTTATGTCAATACATAATATAAAATTCTTACTTGATTTTGCAAAAGCGTGTAGAAACGCTATCCTAAATGATGAATTTGAAGATTTTTACAACACAAATTACCCAAAATTTGTTAAATAGAAACATTTTGTAAATGCTTAATTTGAGGGGTAGGTTCAAGAGTTATACCAATAGCATCAATTTGATAACTGCTGTATTTTATATTGCAATTATTCAAATATAATAACAAACCTTGTTTTATATGGTTATACTTTGATTTTGTTATTGCTTCCAAGGGAGAACCAAAGTTATCATTTTTTCGAGTTTTAACTTCAACAAAAACAAGAGTATTTTTTAACAAAGCAATAATATCAATTTCGCAAAAACGAGAGAACGTTTTATTGCGTTCTAAAATTTTGTATCCGTTATCCTCAAGATATTTACACGCAATATCCTCGCCCAGTTTGCCTTTTTCCTTGTTAAATGACATCGTTATAATTTTCAGGATTATTTAATAAATCATAGTTAATTTCATTTTCATTATCAGCAATTGCAGCTGCAACAACAGCATCAGACGTAACATTTACCATTGTACGAAGCATATCTGTTATTCTGTCCATTGTATAAAGCAGCGCAAAGCCCGAAATTAGCTGTTCTGGAGTTAAGCCCATACCGTTCAATACAAGAACAATTGTAATCAAACCTGTACCTGGAATACCCGCACAAGTGCTTGATGCAACAATAGTCAAAATAAATATTTGTAAAAGCATAAAAAATGATAAATCAACGCCATAAGCCTGAGCTAAAAACAACACTGCAATAATCTGTACCATAGCAGTACCGTCCATATTCAATGTTGCGCCAAGCGGTAAAATAAAGCTTGCAATTTTATGAGAAATACCTCTTTTTTCACAGCATGCAATTGTCAAAGGCAGAGTTGCAGAAGAACTTGCAGTACCAAATGCAACCATCATTGCCTCTGTCATAGCGGCATATAGCATAAATACCGGAACTTTTGAAAATATTCTTAAAAATAAAGGATACACTACAAAGAACTGTATACCTAATCCTAAAGCAACTACAAGTAAATATTTTGAAATACTTGAAAATATATCCAAACCAAAGCTTGCAATAGAGGTTGCTGTTAATGCAAAAACCCCTGGAGCAGCCAAAAACATTATCCAGTCGGTTACTTTCATAGTTGCCGCAAATATAGATTCAAAAAATGATATTACAGGTCTGCTGATTTCTCCAATCTTTGAAAGAGCAATTGCAAACAACAGTGTAAATACAAGAATAGGAACCATATCACCCATAGCAAGAGAAGAAAAAGGATTCTTAGGCAAAAATTCAAGTATAATATTCAAAAGATTTTCTCTTTGATTTTCAATTGTTGCCGAAACTTGCTGTTGAATTTCTCCAGCAACCTGAGCGTCAATATATTGCTCTGCACCTTGTCCAGGTTGTATTGCCAAAGCAAGAGACAAACCTATTGTTACCGCGGTTACGGTTATAATACCGTAATATACAACCATTTTTACGCCAAATTTGCCAAGCTGCTTATTATCACCGATACTTGCGATACCAATTATAACAGCCGACACAACAAGAGGAATTACAACCATCTGAATCAATCTGATAAATGCCTGTCCTACAAAAATCAAGGCTTTATAAATCATTGAATCTTGATGTCCTTGCAACAATATCCCTGCAAAGATACCCGCAATAATACCGAAAAATATGTGCCAGTTTCGTTTTAACCCCAAACCGACGGCAATCATAACCTGCATATGTATTTTCATGAAAATTAAATCCTTTTTACTATTGTGAGATAATTGTAATACTTTTACACAAAAATATCAATTTTTTTTAACGAAATGTTTAGTAAACAGCTTGAATAATCGGTAATTTAATATTTGAACAAAAAGCATTTTCCGTCAGTCTTATGCCAAGACAAGCCTGATTTCTTTTAAATTGTGCTCTGTAAACTAATTTTATTGTCTTATCAACAATTTCTTTATTATATTTTGAAATTAAATCAGCGTAAGAAATTTGATTTTCAATATAATCCTCTATAATTTTATCTAAAATATCATACTCAGGTAAAGAATCGCTGTCTTTTTGGTTTGGTCTCAATTCTGCAGAAGGAGCCTTTTCAATGATTTCTTTCGGAATTATTTCTTCATCTTTATTTATCCAATTTGCCAGCTTATAAACATTCGTTTTTGTTAAATCCGCAATAATATTTAAGCCGCCGCACATATCTCCGTATAATGTTCCGTACCCGCAAGCGACTTCTGACTTATTACCCGTTGAAAGAAGTAAACAATTATCTCTGTTTGAAAAGAACATCAAAATCAAACCGCGTAAGCGTGATTGCAAATTTTCTTCTGCCAAATCTGCTTTATATTCTTTTGCAACATTGTCCATAAAACATTGAAAAAGCGGAGAAATGGAAATTTCTGTAACGTTAATACCTAAATTCTTAACAAGTTTTTCGGAATTCTTTATACTACCTTCACTTGAATACTTACTTGGAAGCATTATTGTGTAAACATTTTCCGCACCCACAGCAGAAGCTGCTAACGTTGCAACAAGAGCAGAATCAATTCCGCCCGAAAGACCTAATATAACTTTTTTAAAACCTGTGTTTTCACAATATTCTCTGAGTGCATAAGTTGTAACTTTAAAAATTTCTTCTTCAAGAGCTAAAGAAACAGGAGATTTTTGTTTTGAAAAATCAACAGATAATATTTTTTCGTCTAAAATCGGGAATTGTTCAACAATTTCGTTTTTTGCATTTTTAACAAAACTTTGACCGACATAAACATTTTCATTTTCAAGCATTATAGTATTTATACAAATAAAATCACTCTTAGTAACAATACTTTCTACAAAACTCTTGTGAGAATTCATAGTGTAATATTGATTTTTAGCCAATACATATAAATCACAATCAATATCTTCTTTATAAACATCACTTACATAAATTTTTTTACCGCATAAATCAAAATATGCATTGGATAATTCATATATTTTACCGTTTTTTATCAAATTTTTCCCGATTAAAACAACTTTTTTTGAAAAAGTTTTGCACAATTTTTCATAAAAAACCTTTTTAGCATCTTGATAATTACTGTCAAAAGCCATTGAAGAAGTTGTTTCAATTTCAGGATAAATAACAAAATCCGCATTTTCATCATAATTTTTAATTATATTTTCATAATTAAAATCAAAATTAGCACATTTATATTTTACCTGTGCAACTGTAATATTCACCTTAATCACCTATTCATCAAGTTTTATGTAACTTGCGTCCTTCCATCTTAAATCAATATATTTAATTTTCTTATCTAAAGTTTGAATCTGAGGCATTATTGAAGGAAGACGCATAATCCGTTCAAAACAAGCATCATCAAGTTCACCCAAACGTATTCTAAGTCCGTTTATTTCCAAATAAACATCCTTAGGATCTCTTAAATCAATAAAATCAAGAGGTTCTTTAGATACATTTTTTACAGTTTTTGCGACTTTTTCAATAAATTCAACCCGTTGCTTATCCCAATGTCTGTAATCATCTCCTTTTGTTCCGTAAGTAAGAACTTTTATTGTTTTAAAAGACGGATTTAACGGTAAATAATCTCTGCCTATCAACTTACCGCCTTTAGAAAAAAATGCAATAGATTCGACATTTTCATCAGGAGCTATTGAAATTACAGGCTCTCGCTCCTGCACTATAATTTGTAATCTTGCAGGAAACCAAAATCTCCTGATATAAACATTTTCGACAGGGTCAAGCTGCATTATACTTTTTTTAATTTCATCAGTGTTAAACATATAAATAGGAACTGTTGGAACTTCATTTTTCCTTAAAGCTGCCAAAATATAATAATCCGGAACAATTTTATTATTCAATATTTCTAAATAAGGACTTCTTACGGAATCAAACGCTCTTGGTGACATATACCATTGGTGCATCCTAATCAGTTTGTAGCACAAAAACATAAGGATTAATATCGTTAAAAATCGCAAAAACACTTTAAATCTGCGCATCCACATGTTTGTGCGTCTAACGCTTCTTTCCTGCTTATTTCTTCTTATACGAGTTTGAATATATTCGTTACTATATTCAACATCTTCATGTTCTTGTTTTTTATCATCAGCCATTATTTATTTAATCCTGCACTGTTTAAAATAAGTAAAACAAGTTTATCATAATCAATACCCATAACATTTGCCTGAGCAGGTAAATCACTTGTATCCGTCATTCCCGGACTTGTGTTAATTTCCAAAAAGTAAGGTTGATTATCTTTTATCATAAAATCAACTCTTGATACACCGCTGCAACCAGCAGTAACGTGAGCTTTAATAGATAAATCTTTTATTAAAGCCGTTGTCTGTGCATCTAAATTTGCAGGTAAAATAAACTCTGACAAACCTTTTGTATATTTAGCATCAAAATCATACCATTCGGTTTTTGTACGAATTTCAAGTATTTCTGTGGCAAAAACATTACCTTCATTTTCTAATACCCCAACCGTTACAAAATAGCCGTCGATAAATTCCTCGATTAGAACGTCATTATTATATTTCACAGCTTCATTATATGCTTTTTCCAGTTCATTCAAAGCATTTACTTTTGTCATTCCAAAACTTGAGCCCTCGCTTACAGGCTTTGTTATTAAAGGATATTTCAAAGTTTTTGTTTTTTCAAAAACATCATCACCTTTTTTTACAAAAACAGATTTAATCAAAGGGATTTCAGGACAAGTTGAAAGAACCCGCTTTGTATATTCTTTGTTCATGCAAATAGAAGAAGCCATAACTCCGCATCCTGTATATGGTATTTTTAATATTTCCAATAAGCCCTGAATACAGCCGTCTTCGCCATACTTTCCATGCAGTGCAATATAGGCAATTTCAATTTGTTTTTCATTGAGAGTTTGTGCAATATTTTCATCAACAACAATCAATTCGGCATTATCGTACCCCAAGCGTTTTATAGCTTCGTAACAATTTTTACCTGAGCGCATTGATACATCTTTTTCGGAAGACATACCACCGCACAAAACGCCTATTTTAGTTTTTTTATCTATTTTTGCACTAATATTTTCCATATCTTTTCCTCTTTTGATGAATTATTGCCTATATACATAACTTCAGGCTTAAGTTCAATATGATGTGTTAACTTGACTTTATTGTATAACAATATCATTAAATTTAAAATATCTTCAGAAGTGGCATTATTATGATTTATAATAAAGTTCGCATGATTTTCCCAAACCTTTGCACCGCCGACGAAAAATGTTTTAGCTCCTGACTCGTCAAGCAACTTACCCGCAGAATTATTTATCGGATTTTTAAACACACTTCCGCAATTTGGCAGAGCTAATGACGGCTGATGCGATTTTCTAAATTCCAAATTATTGTTCATCCGCTCCTGTATTTTTGATTTTTCATCCTCAACAAGTTCAAATTCCGCAGACAGTACAACATAATTTTTATTCTGACAAACAGATTTTCTGTAATCAAATTGCATTTCATTTTTTGTTAGTTTTAAAACTTCTTTTTTATCTAAATCAAAAATATCCGCAGATAAAAAGCAATCACTTATTGCCTGACTATGCGCAGAGGCGTTCATAAAAACAGCACCGCCGATTGAAGCTGGAAAACCTATCATAAATTCAAAACCGCTTAAAGAATGTTCACAGGCAAGTTTTGATGCCATTTGTATTTTTGCCCCGCACTGAGCATAGACTTTATTTTTATCAAATGTTATCTTATTGCATTTATGAGTAAAAATAACATCACCATTATAACCATAAGAAGATATCAAAACATTTGAACAATTTCCTAATACAACAGGATTTTCCAGTTTTTTTAACAAATAAAGCAACTCATCAATACTTTTAGGGAAATAAGCATTTTTAATATTTCCGCTGACTTTAAATGAAGTCAGATTTTTTGCGTTAAAATTATGTTTAACTTCAATATCCATTCTATTTATCCAAATTCAACAAATATTTGCCTAAATCCGTAATAGTACCTGCTCCGAGTCCGACAACAACGTCATTTTCCCTTAAAGACGGATACAAAGCTTTCGCAACATCAGAGATTGAACCTGCAACATATTCGGCATTATTCAATTCCTTTGCAAAATTTTCTCCGCTAATTCCGTCAATTGGAGGCTCAGATGCAGCAAAAACATCCGTAACTATAACTTTTGAAACGCCGTCAAAAGATTTTTTAAAATCATCCCAAAGACTTTGTAATCTTGTATATCTGTGAGGTTGAAACACAGCAATAACATTCTTATCAGGAAACTCTGCCAAAGCTGAAAGTGTAGCTTTTATTTCGGTCGGATGGTGAGCATAATCATCATATATAACAGCGCCCCCAATCTCTCCTACAAGTTGAAAACGTCTGCCCATACCTGTAAACGTTGAAAAATGTTCTTTTACTTTTTCAATATCAACTCCTGCTTCGCATAAACTTGCAAAAACAGCAAGAGCATTTATTACATTGTGTTTACCCAAAAGTTTAATATTTATGGTTGTCAGAAGATTGTTTTTGTAATAAACATCAAAACTGCTCCCTGTTGGTTTCAAAACAATATTCTTTGCAACATAATCGGCATTATTTAAGCCGTATGTAATAAAATCGTGGCCGTTAAGCTTTAAATTACCCTCACAGTCATTGTTAATCAACACTTTTTGATTAGAGTTAAATCGCGATATCAATTTATTAAAAGTTTCAACCAAAGACTCCAAACCGTTTTTATAAAAATCCAAATGGTCAGCCTCAAGATTATTGATAACAAGAATATCAGGGTTGTATTTTATAACGGTTCCGTCACTTTCATCCAATTCCGCAATAAAATACTTATCACTTTTGTAATTAGCATTTGTATGAATATCAGGTATAATTCCGCCTACCACGTAGGAAGGTTCAAGTCCCGCTTTATCAGTAACATAAGCCGAAAGACCGCTCGTTGTAGTTTTTCCATGTGTACCCGCATAACCGATAAAACATTTTGAGCGTTCTGATAATGTCTTTAATACATCTGAGCGGTGTAAAATTGGCAGATTAAGTCTTTTAGCTTTTTGGATTTCAGGATTATCCTCTTTTATAGCCGAACTTGCAACAACAACACAGTTTTCAGGAAGATTATTTTCATCATGACCAATAAAAACTTTTGCGCCCAGCTTTTTTAATTCAGCAATATATTTGCTGTCAATAATATCAGAGCCGGAAACTTCAAAACCCTCTTGCAACAAATATTTTGCAAGACCGCTCATTCCGATACCGCCAATTGCTATAAAATGATATCTTTCTTTAACCACAACAACTATCCCAATAGACTTTGTATATATTGATTATATTATAAAAACCTGCAAATCAAAAACGTTAATAAAAATTAACGTTTTAAAATTTATGTGATTACTATCTACTTATTAAAAAATTTCATAACCCAGCCGATTAGTCCGCCGTCTTCGTCCGAAGCATCAGAATAATCTTTTTTCTTTGCTGAAAGTTTTTCTATTTTTTTCTTAATTGATACAGATTCTTCTTCACTCAAAGCTCCTGAGTATAAGTATTTCTCATAAAACTCGGCAGCCTTATCAGGTTGTTTTGTTTTTTCATAACCGTAAGCCAAAGATTTTAAAACACTTGAATTTCTTTTATCTGTTTCATAAAGTCTTTCAAAATATTCAACAGCCATTTTGTAATCACCAATACTCTCCCTAAATTTGCCTAAGCGTTCAAGAGCCTTTTTATTTTTCGGTTCCAGATTAACCAAAACTTCATAAAACTCACAGGCATGAGTTCTGTCTTTCATTTCATCAAGAAGCTCTGCAATTGTATATACCAAAGCCGAATCATCCTTTTTAAAATTATATGCCTGCATGTATTCATTTAGGGCAACGTCTTTTTCACCCCTTATATAATTATATTTTGCCCAGTTATAATGTTCTTCAAATTCCAATCCTTTTTCTTCATAAATCAATGCCCGCATTTGGTATATCAAAGGTGAGTTTTTATCAAATTTTGCGAACTCATCAACATATTCAAAGGCTTTGTCAAAATCCTTTTGTGCATAATAGAATTGAGCAACAAGAGTCAAATATTTAGGATTTTTTTTGTAATCGGAGTGCATTTGGTCAATTTGTTTTTTTGCTTCATCAAAATTTTCTTCTTCTATCAAACATCTGAGCTGAACCATTCTATCGGAAGAAGTTTTTGCAGCCATATCAGTTTGATTATTTTTAAGGTATATATTTGCCAAATTATCTTTTATCAATTGAGTTTCATGACCGTCTTTTATTGCCCTTTCAAGTATTTCAGCAGCACTTGAGAGAACTCCTTGTTCTTCGTATATTTTTGAAAGATTCAAATATGCCGCATCAGGAGCGTCGTGAGAATCAATAATTCTTAAATATTCATCTATTGCATTATTGTCTTTACCAATATTTGCATAAATTCCCGCTAAAACAAATCTTGTCATATTTGCTCTTGCACCGTCAGGAGCTTTATCAAGTGCTTTTTTAAAATCCCCCGCAGCATGTTCAAACTTTTGTTGAACAAGATGTAAATTTCCTCTGTAAGTATAATATTTATACTTATCAGAACCAATAAACATATCCATAAGCTGTTCATAAGCAAGTTCGTTTGTAGGTTCCTGTTCCAAAATTTTTGTAAAATACACCTCAGCTTCTTCAGTTTTGCCCAAAATCGTTGCAACGTGTGCGACACGTTGTAATAATTCAACACTTTTCGGACGTGAAGTTAAAAGCTTTTTATATTCATCATAAGCTTTTTCGTATTCTTCCTGTTCTTCAAATTGTTCTGCTAATTCAATTGACATATTTATCCTTTCAAATTTTCTTCAATTATATTACAAAAATTATTTGCGATATTTGCCCGACAGGCTAATTAAATTTATTTTGAGCTTTTTCAATTCCGTTTTCAAGATAAAACTTTATAGCATCATTTGCAAGTGATATTGTATCTTTTAATAAAGGCTCCTGTTCTTTTGAAAAATTTTGTAAAACAAAGGCTTCGGAAGGAATTGGCGGCTGAGGTCCGATACCGAATTTTAATCTGTCAAATTTATTTGTACCCGTATGCTGTATAACGGACTTAATTCCGTTATGACCTCCGTCAGAGCCGTTTGAACGAAATCTTAATCTGCCCAAATCCAAGTTAATATCATCATAAATAACAAATAAATCTTTTACATCTATTTTATAATAATTCATCACCAAACTGACAGCTTCTCCGGATAAATTCATATATGTTGTCGGTTTAATTACAATAATGTCTTCGTCATTATATTTAATCTTTGTAAACAAAGACTTTAATTTTGATTCTTCTCTAAATGAAAAACCTGAATTTATCGACCAATAATCAACCGTCATAAATCCTGCGTTATGGCGTGTAAAACAATATTTTTCACCAATATTTCCAAGTGCGACAATAAGTTTCAAAATTATCCTCTCCGTTATTTATAAAAGATACTTTATAAATATAATTTTAACGCAAATAAATATTACCAACCGCGCTGTCTACCTTTCGCTTAACAAATTGATAAAAAACGGTTAATTTATGATACACGGAGACTCCAAAAATGTATAAAAATTATAGGGGAGATAAAAAATGAAATCAGAACAAAAAACTAAAGCTATAATAACAGAAAAAAGTTCAAAAAAAGTTAGTGACTTTCTTGATAAAACAGGATTACACAAAAAAGACTTCGCAGAGATGATAGGTGTTACACTATCGTATGTATATAACCTCATAGACAATACAATTCCGTTTTCAACAAGAAGCACCACAATAGAACGTATCGCAACAGTAATGGAAATTGAACCTGAAGAATTTGAAGAATACAAAATTCCTCAAGAACCTGTCATGATTGATGAATATATCGAGTTTTTAAAAGAAAATATGGCAAAAAAAGGATTAAGTGTTGTGAATTTTCTAAAATCTTTTCCAAGAAAAAAACGCCTTGAAACAGTTGATATATTAAGAGGAGCACTACCTTTACCAATTGACTATAAAGAACTTGGTATGATTGGTCAAGTACTCGATTTAACAACGGATGAAATTTATCCTATTTGGGAGAGCAGAGTAAAACAAGTGCTGGAAGCAGGGGGAATGAATATATATTCTAACGCGGCACTGGTAAATTCAATGTTTGAATGTGCGAAAAAACACCTCGAAATAGAAAAATAAAAAAATAAAAAAGTCCTAAAATCAAAGCATTACCAACAAGATTTTAGGACTTTTAATAATTAAAATTAAATATTTTATAAAAAAAAGTAGTTGACTTAAAAATTTTTTCTTGCTAAATTAGTCTTACACAGAATCGAAAGATTCTTACTTGTGTACTTGGAAGTTTTTTGCAAAACTTGACCGAACGGTGGATTAGTATGGTGTCACCCCCGAGAACAAGTTAAACTGCATTAAAAAGTGTGGGCATGTAGCTCAGCAGGTAGAGCACTCCCCTTTTAAGGGATAGGTCGCGCGTTCGAATCGCGCCATGCCCACCACTTTTCAAATTAAATATAAAGCGGGCAAAACAGGTTTGTCCGTTTTTTTTGTGATAAAATCAAATTATGAAACTAAGAGATATATATTCAACAGATAAAACAAATATTTCATTTGAAGTTTTTCCGCCAAAAGATGATTTTGACGGAGCAAAAACCGATAAATTACTTGAAGAAACAGAAATTCTTAAGCAATATAATCCGTCTTTGATATCAGTCACATACGGCGCAGGCGGTTCAAACAAAGATAAATCTTACAATATCTTAAAATCACTCGTTGAGCGTAACATCAATATTATGCCGCATTTTACATGCGTTTGTTCCAGCAAAGAACAAATAGACTCTTATTTAAACGACTTGATAGACCTAAATATTGAAAACATCTTAGCCCTCAGAGGTGATGAGCCGCAAAATAATGACATTTGTTATTTGGATTTTCGCTATGCCAACGAACTTGTTGAATACTTAAATCAAAAAACGGATTTTTCAATTGCAGTTGCTGGATATCCTGAAGGACACGTTTTGGCACCTGATTTAAAAACTGACATACAAAATTTAAAGAAAAAAGTAAATGCTGGCGCAGATGTAATTATCACTCAAATGTTTTTTGATAACGATAAATTATACAAATACATTGATTTATTGGAAAAAGAGAACATTAAAAAGCCTGTAATTGCAGGTATTTTACCGATTATTAGCTATAAACAATTAGAAAAAATGCTGACTTTGGCAAAAGTTACGCTGCCAAAGAAACTAATCGAAGGTCTTGATAAATACAAAGACAACAAAGATGACATCAAAAATTTCGGTATAGACTTTGCAACGGAACAGTGCCAAGATTTAATTGATAACAAAATAAAAGGTATCCATATCTATACTTTAAACAAATCTTACTCTGCGGTTAAAATACTTGAAAATATTAGTTATCAAGCTTGTATCTAAGAACTGAATTAGAACCTTGAGAAGATATAAACAGCATATTACCCTTTAAATATAAGCCGTAAGGTTTGTCTATATTTGCTATAAGTACAGTAATAACACCGTTCTTTGTAATTTTAAGAACATTGTTATTACTGTAATTTGCCACATAAATATTACCCAGAGCATCAATAGCAAGCCCGATAGGTCCGTTTATTCTTTTATCTTTTGCAAAAATAACTCTTTGCCCGCTCGGAAAAATCTTTGCAATAGAATTATCCGCATAGCAGGCAACATACAAATTACCGTAATCATCAGTAACCATTCCCGTAGGTCCCTGTATACCTTCAAACATATGCGAAACTTGATTTGAAACAGTATCAACAGTTTGCAAAGGAACATTTATATCCCTACCGCCAGTATTTGACGAACGTATTTGACGTTCAAGAGAACGTGCCAAATCATATTGCGAAGAACTTCTTGGAATAGTTTCCAAATACTGCATGGCTTTTTCGTACTGTCCTAACTTAAAAGCAACAGCAGCAGCCTTATACACAGCCTCATAATCAGATGGTTGTCTTATAAAAATTTGTTCAAAAACAGTAAGCGCTGCCTGATATTGTCCCAAAAATTCATATATACTGCCTAAGTTATAATAAGCATCAATAAAATCAGGACTTACATTAACGGCAGAGCGAAAATATTCCGCAGCCTTTTCATACTGACCGATTTTGTAATAATCAAGCCCTTTATTGTAATCAAGACGAGCTTCATTTGCAATTTCCGCACTTGCAAAAACAGGTAATAACAACAATATAAAAATTATAAGTATTTTTTTCAACATATTATAAACTGTTTAATTGGTTAATTAACTTACGGTGTTTTTCTGCAAATTCCGCACCTCTTGCCTCAATTGCCATTTTTAATATTTGAGGCAGATCAATTGCTTTTAGTGAAGCAAAATTATTTGGTAATCTCAAAGACCAATTAACGTCACCTGAAGTTCCCGGAACATTGTATACATCTTTTACATTGAAATAATCAGTGAAGAAGATTTGAATGTTTTCTGCTTTTGATGCAAAAATTTCAACTAACTTAATTTTTGCCAAAAACTCTGCATCTTGAGTTAATTTTACGATAATATCATCTTTATTATCACAATTAGGGAATAAATCTTCTACGAGTGATTTTGCGTGTAAATAAGCCTCATGTGTATTTACAAGTGAATCGGCCCACATAGAAACAGGTTTGTTATCGTGAGTACCAACCATAGCCCAGCATTTTGGAGTTATATTTTTACATCTGTAAGGATGTTCTTCTTTTTCAGGAACAACAAATTGTGTCAACCTCATTCCTAACAGACCGTACTCTTTCAATACAGCAGCAACAGGATTTGTTAAAGTACCCAAATCTTCGCAAACTATTGAATTTTTGTTTAACCCTTCTTCTTTTGCCGCAGCTATTACGATTTTCTCAATCAACCTGCCATAAGCCTTAATTTGAGCCTTAGTAAGATTTTGTACTCTTTGTTCTTTATCAGCTTCAACTTCAAGGTTTAAGTTTTCTTCCGTAATAACAGCAAATTTCTTTAAAAATTCATGTTCAGGTGAAGAATATAATCTGCCTGCACCTTCTTCGATTTTAGGTTTGCAACCTGCTTTATAAACCCAAGGGTCAATTAAGCCTACAATATGGTCAATTCTTACCCCGCCTTTATTTTCGCGGAACATTTTTTTGAATAATTCTTTCATCAATTTTCCGCCATCACCTAAAGAACCGTCTTCGTTGAACATATATTCAGGATTCATAACAGGGAAACCCCATGCCTGTCCGTCTGCAGAAAAATAATCAGGAGGACAGCCAAGCATCCAGCCGTCTAAGAAATATTGTTGATATGCCCAAATATCTCTGTCAGAAAAAGCAACTTGTCTGTCAGCTATCATTTTTAATTTCTTTTTATCTGCATATTTTTTTGTTTCATCAGATTGATAACTTAGGACAAACTGGCAGAATTTATAAAAATCTATTTCTCTGCCGTATTTTTGTTCAATTTCTTGTATTCTGTTTGCATATTCAAGTTTTTGTTCAATTGATTTAGGATTACACAAATTTTTGTCTTTTTCTGATTTCCATAAAGGCCAATAATCATTACCGTTATCAACTGAAAGTGCTTGGTATAGTGCATCTTTATCCAACCAAGATGCATTTTCATGTTTGTAAATTTCAAACTGTTTTCTGCGTTTTTTTAATTCTTCCGATTTAATAAAATTATCATAAGCTTCGTTTAAAGCATCATCATGTCTTCTGTAAGCATAAGAAAACGAAGTTTTATTAACATTTTTGTTTGGATTTTCGTTAACGATTGAATTAAAAGTTTCTTCCGATAATATTTTATCCCATTCATCAGTAGTCAGTTGTTTTAAATCTATAAATAACGGATTACCCGAAAAAATTGTGCTTGTATACGGAGAACTGTCACAAGATTTTAACTTTCCGTTAGGTCCGAGCTGTATAGATGTAAACACACCAGAAATATAATTCATAAGATTTTTTGCGCCGTTTGAATTATAAGTTCCGTATGCAGTATCTTCACTTTCAATATCAGGAAAACTGCTTCCGTGAATAATCAATGACAACTGCTTTTTATCCAATACCTTTAAAGCATCTTTTATAATTTTCTCAGGTTTCTTTTCCAATAATCCCATAATATACTCCTTATCTCTTTTCTTTATACTAGCATGTGCAAAAAATTATCACAAGAGAATATTAAAAAAGATTTAACTGAGGATTTTCAATTTCAATTTCAACGTTTTTACCCGATGCTATCTTTTTGTTTGATTGATTTTTTTGCAATCTATTCATTAACTCATTTGAACGTTCAAGAACAGATGCTGGCAGACCTGCCATTTTGGCAACCTGAACTCCGTAGCTTTTGCTTGCTCCACCCTGAACGATTTTTCTTAAGAAAATAATATCACCGTCTTTTTCCGTAATTGTAATTCTGTAATTCTTAATTTGAGGATAAGTGTTTGTCATAATGTTTAATTCGTGGTAGTGAGTTGCAAAAATACAACGAGCCTTAATGTGATTTACAATATACTCAGCAACAGCCCACGCTATCGCAACACCGTCATAGGTACTTGTACCCCTGCCGATTTCATCAAGCAAAATAAAACTCTTTTCTGTTGCAGAATTTAAAATATATGCAGTTTCTACCATTTCAACCATAAATGTAGACTGTCCGAGAGTTAAATCATCACTAGCTCCGACTCTTGTAAAAATTTTATCAACAATACCTATTTTTGCACTGTCCGCAGGAACATAAGAACCTATTTGCGCCATCAATGCTATTAACGCATTTTGACGCATATAAGTCGATTTTCCCGCCATATTAGGACCTGTTAATATCATAAACTGTGTAACATCAGAGGAATTTGCACATAAATCCAAATCGTTTGAAACATACTCACCTAAAGGCAAGATAAGTTCTAAAACAGGATGCCTTCCGTTTTTCACTTCAAAGCGTAAACTGTCATCAACCTCAGGCTTTACATAATTATTTTCCAATGCAACAGTTGCAAAAGAATTTAGCACATCCAATTTCGCTATGGCATCAGCCAAAATTCTTACCTTTGAAACATATTCTTTTGAATATTCTTTAAACTCGCAAAACAGCTTGTATTCCAATTCTCTTGCCTTAAACTGCGCATTTAGAACTTCGTCTTCATGCTTTTTAAGCTGTTCCGTTATAAACCTTTCACCACCCGTAAGAGTTTGTTTTCTTATATATGTTTCAGGAACCATACTAAGGTTAGAATTAGTTACTTCAATAAAATAACCAAAAACTTTATTAAAACCTACTTTTAAATTCTTTATTCCCGTTTTATTTCTTTCGCTTTCCTCAAAATTTCTCAACCAATTTTCGCCGCCTGTTAAAAGGTCATTTAAGTAATCCAATTCACCGCTTACGCCCTCTTTAATTATTCCGCCTTCTTTTAAAAGCATTGACGGATTTTCCTGAATTGTTTTTTCTATAATAGTGGCAAAATCTTCCAATTCCACAGCAAACTCTTTTACTTCATCAAACAAATCCGTATCAATTCGGCTGACAATACTAAGTATTTCAGGTATTTTTTTTAAAGAGTCTCTCAGCCCTATAAAATCGCGCGGACTAACAGAACCGTTACTTAAACGAGCTGCCAAACGCTGAATATCATAAATCTGTTCCAATATATCCGATAATTCCGAACGTGTTTCATCAAGATTTATTAAATCTGAAACAAAATCCTGTCTCTTTTTTATTTGTTCAAGATTTTTCAACGGCTGACAAATCCAAGAACGTAAAAGTCTCGCGCCCATATTTGTTTTTGTTTTGTCCAATGCCCACAAAAGCGAACCGTATTTATTTTTTTCACGTAAAGTTTCAACCAATTCAAGATTTTTTCCTGTACTTGAATCTATTAAAAGGTATTCGGACAAAACGTAAGATTCAATTGTTTCAAATTTAGGAAAATTATCTTTCAAGGTTTCCCAAATATAGCCAAGCATGCCTGCAGCAGCTCTAAAGCCTAATTTACAGTCATCAAAACCTAATCCGTCTAATGTTTTTAATTTCAGCGCTGCTTTCAAATTATTTTTAGCAAAATTTTCATCAAAAACAGATTTCGGTACCATTGAACAATTGTATTTGGCAGTAATTTCGTCAGGCAAATCTACTTTTTGTTCAGGCACAATTTGAAACGGCAAAATTTTCTGTTCTACGGCAGGAGCGATAATTTCAGACGGTTTAATTCTTGCAAGCTCCGACAACATCAGATTATATGAAGTTTGAGTAACTTTAAATTCTCCCGTAGAAATATCTGTATATGCAAAACCGTATAAATCCTCTTTAACATCTTTGAGGACAGCGCATATATAGTTGTTTTTATTTTTATCAAGTAAATTGCTTTCGGTTATAGTACCTGCAGTAACAATGCGGGTTATTCCTCTTTTTACAACACCTTTTGCAAATTTCGGATCTTCTAATTGTTCGCAAATTGCAACTTTTATACCTTTTTTAACTAATTTTTCCAAATATGCATCAAGAGCCTTCATTGGAATACCGGCAAGAGGAACTTTGCCCAGAATTTTACCTGCATCACGTGCTGTAAGAGTAATCTCCAATTCTTTTGACAATTTTATGGCATCTTCAAAAAATGTCTCAAAAAAATCTCCCATTTGATATAAAAGAATTTTATCCTGATGCTCTTTCTTAAGTTCAATATAATGTTGCATAGCAGGAGTTGCATCTTCGGCATTTACATCGGCTGTTTTTATATAATTTATTTCTTGTGTTGCCATAAAAATTTATTCCTAATAAAATAATATCATGTAATACAAAATGTAGGACGAGTTAATTATGGGTTGTTTTAAAAAAATTTTACAAATAATCATATTAGCATTGGCTTTAATAGGCTTTATATCTATTGGCGGAAAAGATTTAGTCATAAATTTATATAATCAGTACATAAGTTCTTCAAAAGAAGCTGCACTGGAAAAAGCAAAGAAAATCGGGGATTTTTCCCAATTATCGGAAGAATACACTATTGATAAAACAGCAAGTGCATTTGGATATCAAGGAGTTCTCGCAGAACACGATGCAACGGGACAAAAAATGATAATTGTCGAAACAGGCAAAAAACCGATACTTACACAAAATGACTTTAAAAACGGTACGGTTGAGACAAAAATGCAGGATTTTTTCGGCAAATTTAAGTATAAAGCACTGCAAGTAGATGATTTTAAAGTAATTAAACAAGGAAAAATGAACGCTTTTAACAAAGAAGTGCCTTACGTAAGATTTACCGCAAAAATAAACAAACTGCCTATCGGACAGGTCGGAGGAATTATATCTGCCGTAGATACAGACAGTCATGAAACAAAAATGCTTATATCACTTAACGAAAATAAGAAATATTCACAACTAATTACAGACGAATTTTTTAAAAAAGTTAAATAGTGAATAGTGAATAGTGAGTGGTGAATGGTGAATAGAAATTATCAATTCACGACTCACTACTCACGACTCACGAAATCTCTTTTACAAATCAGCAACATTTTATTGATAATAAAATATTTCTCATCTAAAATATTATTGTAGACTTGGAAGGGATGATTTATGGATATATTTTCGATATTTACACTATGCGGAGGCTTAGCGTTCTTTTTATACGGAATGAATGTTATGTCATCAGGCTTGGAAAAAGTTGCAGGCGGAAGACTTGAAAAAATGTTAAAAATGATGACTTCAAATCCGCTCAAATCCTTGGCGCTTGGTGCAGGTATAACAATTGCAATCCAATCTTCTTCCGCATTAACCGTAATGCTTGTAGGTTTAGTTAACTCAGGGATTATGGAACTGGGACAAACTATCGGTGTAATTATGGGTGCTCACGTTGGTACAACCCTTACGGCATGGATTTTGTCTTTATCAGGCATTGAAAGTACAAATTTCATCTTAAGACTGCTAAAACCGGAGTCTTTTTCACCAATTGTTGCTCTAATCGGTATTATTATGATGATGAGCGCAAAACGAGACAAGACAAAAAGCGTAGGTTCTATTCTGATAGGCTTTGCTGTATTGATGTACGGTATGCAGATAATGTCAGGAGCAATGAAACCGTTAGCAAACATGCCTGAATTTACACACTTGTTAACCGCATTTACAAATCCGCTGCTTGGCTTGATAATAGGTATAATCTTCACAGGTGTAATTCAAAGTTCTGCGGCATCTATCGGTGTTTTGCAAGCTTTATCAATGACTGGCGGCATAACTTGCGGAATGGCAATACCTATCGTCATGGGTATGAACGTAGGAACCTGTGTTACGGCATTGATATCAAGTATAGGCGTTAACACTAATGCAAAACGTGTTGCCGTTGCACACATAACCTGTAATATTTTCGGGGTTCTAATCTGCTTACCGCTGTTCTTCATATTAGACTATATTGCGGAGCATTATATTTTCCATTCGCAAATTATAACAAATACCATAAATCCTGTTGGTATTGCATTGGCTCATACGGCATTTAATGTTATGACAACAATTTTCTTATTCCCGTTCATTAAACAGATAGAAAAAATTGCAGTATGGGCTGTTAAATCAAAAACAGAAAAAGACGAAGAAACCGTATTTCTTGATGATTTATTGTTAAATACACCATCCTTTGCTATTGGCGAATGTAAAACAATAGCGGACAGAATGGGAATTATGGCGAAGAAAAACTTTTTCCGTTCTATAAAAATGATTAACAAATTCAGTGAAATTCGTATGGGAAAAATACTTCGCAAAGAACCACGTATAGACCTTTATGAAGATAAATTAGGGACATTTTTAGTTAAACTTTCCAACAAAGACTTAACTGAAAAAGATAGTCACGAAATTTCTAAATTATTACATTCAATAAGTGATTTTGAAAGAATTGGCGACCATGCGGTAAGTATTCTTAAAGTTGCAAAAGAAATGAATGAAAAACAATTGACGTTCTCTGATGAAGCAAAATTTGAATTAAATTCAGTTGTGAACGCTCTGTCAGAAATTATGGATATCACTATGGAAGCTTTTTGTGAAAATAATATTGAAAAAGCTAAAAAAGTTGAACCTTTAGAACAGGTTATTGATATTTTAATTGCAACTGCAAAAAATAACCATGTTGAAAGATTGCGAAAAGGTGATTGTACAATAGAACTTGGATTTATGTTAAACGAAGTTTTAAATAGCATTGAACGTGTATCCGACCACTGTTCAAATGTTGCGGTTTGTATGATTCAAATTGAACAATCCGCTTTTGATAAACACAAATATTTGAATACTTTAAAAAATTCAGGCGAAGAAGAATTTAAAGAAAATTTCGAGTTTTACAAAGATAAATACATATATAAACAAGGCATAACAGTATAGTTATGGTTTTATGTGTTTCATTATAATATTCATAATATCAAATTTTGAATGGAGTCCCGTAAATCTGTCGATTTCTTGACCATCTTTTAGCAATACAAAAGAAGGCAAAGAATTTATTTTGTATTTTTTTGCAATTTCTCTATTTTCATCCGTATTAACACGTCCAATCCAAACTTTATCTAATTCTTGCAAAATTGGTTCCTGACGCGTACAAAAACCACACCAGTCAGCAAAAAATTCAATTAACTTTAAACCGTCTTTAGTTTCTTTTACAAAATTTTCATTATCTAATTGTTTAATCATAATAACTCCTTTTTCACAAATATAAAATGAACTTAAAGACTTAACAATAGGTAAAGTTAACTATATTAGGGTTTACAAACGATACTCAATATGTAATAATAAATATATGGTATCGTCAATGAGCAACAATTTTTATTTTAATGATGCGGTAACAAGGTTGTATACTGCAGGTTCTACTGCGAAATTAGTTTCAACAGTTGTTGACTCTTATATAAAAAAGCACCCCGGAGATAAAGTTGCAACTGACGAAATAATTGAAAAAATTTTTACAAATGACTCCGACGAAGATGAAAACGAAGAACGTTCAATAAATGATGTATTGAGAGATTATACAAATAATATTTCTCAGTATTTAAAAAAAATCCAAGACCAAACATCAGGTAATACTTTAAAACGAACAGATTATCAAAGTGTCGGAATGGAAGGCTACTTCGATGTACAAGAAACAATTCAACTTTCAAAAGCCTTAACTGCATACTCGGCAAACAAATCTTCAGATAGTAATACACCAACGAATACATTTATAATTGGTGTTTAATTGATAAGTTAAAAAAAATAACCGCTTAGTGCGGTTATTTTTTACATATTTAACAAAGAACAATTATAAACATCTTTATAATTGAGTTTTAGTCATAATAACAGGATTAAACATTGTATTTTTTACAAAATCTGTTGCTATCGCAGCCCAATTACCGAAAGTTCTTTCTTTTGGCGGAACTTCTCTTGCTTCATCAGATTTTTGTTTTATAAATTTGTCAAGAGTATCATCTTTTTGAGGTATTTCACTCTTACAATAAATCGGAACCTCTTTCTTTTGTTGTGAAACAATACTTGAAGCAAGACCTGATACACCTTTTAATATCATATTTAAACCTTTCCTATAATACTACACGCACTATATATAAGTATATTAAAGCGTATTTTTTGCTATTACGTGAAAAAAAATTTACAATTCTGCAAAGTTTAGAATATCATCAAAACTTCTAAATATATAAAAAACATCATGAGCTGAATTATTTAAAATTTTATATTTATCCTTATAATATTCTTTTTGAGAATCAATATTAAAAATTTTATCCTCAGAAGATATAATAGCCTTATCATAATCAATAATTTGGTATTCCGATTTTGAATATTCTTCCAATTTATCTAACTCCTCAAAGCAGCTTTCAAAAGTGCGATACGGCTGATGAGAATTAAAATATTTTAATTCTTCCATATTTCTGACAAGATAATTTAACCTAAAGTCAATATAGTTATCTAAATTTAAACTTCTGAAAACATCTGCTTTATCTTTTGCAATTCCGAATTTTTCATCAAAAATATGAGGATTACCATTTATTGCAAGCTTATATTCAAATCTTGGCAGCAAATCCTTTACTAAACCCGCAACAAAAACGCCTGCAGAATAAGCGATTAAATAAACTTTTTTATACGGAGAAAAATCAAAACTAAAATCAAGAGATGTATAATCCCAACAAATCAATACATCTCTTGATGATTTCATGTCTTTGTAAGAATGTTCATCACATCCCCAACCGCTTAAAAACAAAATTAAATCTTCGTTGTCGTTTTTTAATAATTTTGTTTTCATCTTATCCTTACAGCATTGTTTTTCTAAGTTCTTCTGGTGTCTTAGAACTTAAATATGCAGGAGCGATATCAAAAATTGTTTTACAGCCCGATTGACCTTCTTTATTTAATTTATAAGCAGCTCTTGCAAAAGCAATCAATACACTTGATGTAAATTCAGGATTAGAATCTAATTTTAAACTAAATTCAATAGTATGATTTTTTTCTTTATTTAACCCTGTTTTTCCGTTTCTGATAACAAATCCGCCATGAGGAATACCTTTATGATTTTTATCAAGTTCTTCCTGTGATATAAAATGAACTGTTGTGTCATATTGGTCGAAATAATTTGGCATTGTAACAATTTCATGTTCAATACGCTTAGCATCAGCACCGCCTTCTATAACAACATAACATTCTCTTGTATGTTTTTCTCTAACCGATAAATCAGGAGTTTCACCATTTCTTACGGCATTTAAAGCTTTTTCAACAGGAACAGTATACTGTCTTGCATCTTTAACGCCTTCTATTCTTCTTATAGCATCAGAATGTCCCTGACTAACTCCTCTGCCCCAGAAAGTATAATCTTTGCCGTCAGGTAAAATTGCATTTGCATACATTCTGTTCAATGAAAATAAACCCGGATCCCAACCTACCGAAATTATCGCAACATGACCGCTGTCTTTTGCTGATTTATCAACATGTTCAAAATGTTCAGGTATTTTCGCATGAGTATCAAAACTATCTATAACATTAAACATTTGTGCATACTTAGGAGTTTGAACCGGCAAATCTGTTGCACTGCCGCCGCATAAAATTAAAACATCAATTTTGTCCTTCCATTGTTCAATTTCTGAAACGTTCACAACAGGAACATTTTCTGTTAAAACATTCAAATCCTCCGGATTTCTTCTTGTAAAAATAACAGCAAGTTCAACATCCGCATTTTGTCTTACAGCGGCTTCAACTCCTCTGCCTAAATTACCATAACCAAGAATACCAATTTTCATAATAATCCCCCTTCCTTTTGGGAATATTTTAATTCAAATATTTCTCAAGATCTAAAAATTTTATATAAACTTAATCCATATTAAATTTATATAAAGAAAAATTATTCAAACGCATTTGTAATGTAATGCAAATATTCAATAATTTGTGAGAGATAATCCAAATCCGCATCACCATTTATAACAAAATCAGCTTCTTTTCTTGTCGGTAAAATGTATTTTTGACCGGCTTCAATCAAATATTCCCAATGTTTTAATGCATTTTCATGGTCCTGATTTCTTTCTGACGAAGCCCTTTGCATAAAACGTGTTTTTCTGATTTCATCAGAAGCCTCAATATATATTTTAATATCAAAAATATCTTTTATACCCTCAAACAGAGTCGCCGTACCTTCAATAATTGTAATTTTTTCGGCTTTTACGGGAATGGCTTTCGGAACGGACACCCCTGTGCCGTTTGGCAAATATTTAGGAGATTTTATGTCGTTACCTAAAGATAAATTTTCCAAATCATCATACAAAACATCAAGTTGAAAACCGTTTGGAGAATCAATATCATAACCGCTATCGCGCAGTTTATCAAAAGATCCGTATTTTAAAATTAAAGAAGATATATCTTTAAAATAATTGTCCGTACTCAAAATAGAAACAGGCAAATCCAAACATTGTGTAATTCTTTTAATTTGTTCACAAATAGTAGATTTTCCTGACGCAGAAGCACCTGTTATACCTATTAAAAGGCGCTTGTCAGGGTTATTGATCAAGCGCTTTGAAAAGTTTGATATAAAATCATGACGTACTTCGACAATCATAGGTTTTTCGTATTTTTTGTCAAATGCAATCAATTGTTTTAATTTTGCTTGCAAATAAAACGCAAGAAGCTCACGCCCGCTTTTTTGGCTTAAGTCAGGCTTAAGCAATTTGTCCTTTGAGGTTAATTCATTTGTAAGCAAAGGATATATCATACTTTCGACTACTTTCAAAACTTTTTAATATCCTACAATAAACAAAAAAATATTTCAAATATTTTTGAAACATTTAATAATAATTTGAAAAAATTTTACCTTTGTTGTATCATGAACATAATCAGATGAAAAGGAGAAAATATGGAAGTTTTGACAAAAAACGAAGGTTTAATTACACAGATTATCGGACCTGTTATTGACGTTGAATTTCAACAAGGTGAATTACCTGAAATTTATAACGCACTAAAAATATATAAAGATGACGGTTCTTATACGGTAACAGAAGTACAACAAATGCTTGGTTCAAACAGAGTAAGAACAGTAGCAATGTCATCAACAGACGGTTTAAAACGCGGAATGAAAGTTGTAAACACAGGGGAACCAATTAAAATTCCTGTTGGAAAACCTATCTTGGGCAGAATATTAAACGTAATAGGCGAACCGGTAGATGAACAAGGACCTGTTGAAACAGAAAATTATCTGCCAATTCACAGAGAATCACCTAAACTAATTGACCAAAATACTAATGTTGAAGTATTGGAAACAGGTATTAAGGCAATTGACCTTTTACAACCATATCAAAAAGGTGGTAAAATCGGGTTATTCGGTGGTGCAGGTGTTGGTAAAACCGTACTAATTCAAGAGTTAATTCACAACATCGCAATGGCACACAACGGTGTATCAGTATTTGGCGGTGTAGGAGAAAGAACACGTGAAGGAAACGACCTTTGGAACGAATTTAAAGAAAGCGGAGTTCTTGATAAAGTAGGTCTTATATACGGTCAAATGAACGAACCGCCTGGAGCAAGAATGAGAGTTGGTTTATCAGCTCTTACAGCAGCAGAGTATTTCAGAGATTTTTCAAAACAAGACGTATTGTTGTTCATTGATAATATCTTCAGATTTACACAAGCAGGTTCGGAAGTATCAGCATTGTTAGGTCGTATGCCATCAGCAGTAGGTTACCAACCAACATTGGCAAATGAAATGGGTGACTTGCAAGAACGTATTACGTCAACAAAAGATGGTTCCATTACGTCCGTTCAAGCAATTTACGTTCCTGCGGACGACTTGACAGACCCTGCTCCTGCAACAACATTCTCTCACCTTGATGCATCAACAGTATTATCAAGACAAATTGCATCATTAGGTATCTATCCTGCAGTAGACCCTCTTGCTTCAAATTCAAGAGTATTAGACCCTAATGTTATCGGTGATGAGCACTATGAAACAACAAGAAAAGTTCTTGAAATATTACAAAAATACAAAGAATTGCAAGATATTATCGCAATTTTAGGTATGGACGAATTGTCAGAAGAAGATAAAGAAACAGTAAACAGAGCAAGAAAAATTCAAAAATTCTTATCTCAACCTTTCTTTGTTGCAGAACAATTCTCAGGTATTTCAGGAAAATACGTAAAACTTGAAGATACAATAAAAGGCTTCAAAGAAATCATAGAAGGTAAACATGATGATTTACCTGAACAAGCTTTCTATATGGTAGGTACAATAGAAGATGCCATAGAAAAAGCTAAGACATTATAGTTAAAGGATACTTATGCATCTAAAAATAATTACACATGAAAATATAATATTTGATGAAGACGTAAACGAAATATATTCAAAAGGCATAGCTGGCGAATTTGGTATATTGAAAGGTCACGAACCTATTATGTCTGCATTGGATATTGGAGTAACCAGAGTTGTACAAAACGGAGAAACAAAAGTTTTCACAACAATGGGTGGTCTTTTACAATTTAAAGATGAAAACGCCATAATATTAACAGATGCAGGCGAATACTACGGAGATATTGACGTTGCAAGAGCAAAGGAAGCAAAGGCAAGAGCTGAAGCTCGTCTTGCAGACTTAAATGCGTCAATAGATGCTAAACGTGCAGAAGCGGCCTTAACAAGAGCAATGGTAAGATTAAAAGCGGCACTAAAAAATAAATAAAAAATCTTGCAATAAAAAATCTTTTATAGTAGAATAGAAACACAAAAGGAAGACTTATCCGGAAGAG
>CAJOPF010000120.1 GCA_905236205.1 Candidatus Gastranaerophilales bacterium | reverse complement strand
GTATTCGTAAGAATCGTTGAAGGAAACAAAGAAAGAACTCAAGCATTTGAAGGTACTATCATTAAAGACAGAGGTGAAGGTTTAAATAAAACAATTACCGTAAGAAAAGTTTTCCAAGGTGTTGGTGTTGAACGTGTATTTTTAGTACATTCTCCAAGAATTGAAAAAATTCAAGTTCTAAGACGCGGTGATGTTAGACGCGCTAAATTGTACTATTTAAGAGAACGTTCAGGTAAAGCAACTCGTATTAAGGAAAAAATTGAAAAAAGATAGTCATATTCACTGGTATCCGGGGCATATTGCAAAGGCTGAAAGACAGCTGAAAGAAAAGTTAAATCTTTGTGACGTTGTTATTGAAGTCTTGGATGCAAGAATACCGTTTAGCAGTATGTATAACAATATTCAATCATTATTAGGCGGAAAACCCCGCCTAATTTTGTTAAATAAGGCAGATTTAACAGACAGAAACGAATTGAAATTATTTATTGAAAAAATAAAAAATCAGTTTGAAAATCCTGTTATGGTTACTGATGCAAAAAATTCAAAAGACCTTGCTCCGATTATTAAAAAAGTTCTGGAACTTGCAGAACCAAAAATTCAGGCACAAATGGCAAAAGGTTTGCTAAGACGGCCTGCAAGGGTTATGGTTGTCGGTATGCCAAATGTTGGCAAATCCAGTATTATAAATAAATTGACAAAAACGTCCAAAACAAAAGTCGGTGCAAAAGCAGGTGTTACAAGACAGCAGCAGTGGGTGAGAATAAATAAAGATATTGATTTGCTTGATACCCCCGGAATTATACCTATGCGACAAGAGGACCAGTTTGCAGCAACAAAACTTGCTTTTGTAAATTCGGTATCAGAGAATGCGTATGATAATGAAACTATCGCTCAGGAATTGCTGAATATACTTTCGAGAAAGTATGAAGTTCAATTAAAAGATTATTATAAAGTCGAAGATTTAACGTTAGAGAGTATTGCCAAAAGCCGAAATTGGATTGTATCAGGCTCAGAACCTGATATTGAAAGAACGGCAACTTTTATATTGAAATATTTCAGAGACGGAAAGTTAGGAAAGTTTATACTTGATGAAATCGAATCATAATTTATTTGAATTTGACGCACAGCAACCTTGTAAAATTTTAATCGGTACGGATGAAGCAGGCAGAGGACCTGCAGCGGGTGGTGTTTTTGCTTCCGCCGTTTATATGAATAATAAAGAAATTGAAAAAGATTTGGGTAAGTTAAATGATTCAAAAAAATTATCATCAAAAGTGCGTGATGAGTTATATGAAATAATTTTAAATAATACAATAAATTCAACAGTTTGTGTTGAAGTTGAAGAAATTGAGAATATAAATATTCTTGCGTGTTCTCTAAAAGCCATGAAACTGTCTTGTGAAAATGTAATCTCACAACTCACTACTCACGACTCACTACTCACAATTGTTGACGGAAATCAACTAATAAGAAATTACGATTATCCCCAAAAATTTGTTAAAAAGGGCGATGCGACATCTGCTTCAATAGCGGCGGCAAGTATTCTTGCAAAAGTCTCTCGTGACCGATATATGGATAAATTAGCAGAGGAATACCCGCAATACGGCTGGTCTAAAAATGCGGGTTATTTAACAAAAGAACATTCAGATGCTATTTTGAAATATGGAATTACAAAATATCACAGAAAATCTTTTCTAAAAAATCTTCTATCTGAAGCCAGTCAATTAAGTCTTTTATAGGATAAAAAAGTTGTTTACCCATGCAATACTTAAATAAGAGAGAGGTAATGTCATGGTTTCAGGTATTTTTAATTACGGTTATTCAACAAGTTATTTTTTAAGACCTTTGTCAAAAGAACATAACGGCTTAAAAGTTGAATGTACTGACAAAAATGCACCTCAAACACCTGATTGGATTACAAATAATATAGAAGAAATCGAAAAAATCGACAAAAACAAAGACTATGTTGTAACTCTTAATGAATTAAAAACTTTTCAGTTTAAATCTGATTTAATGGAAAGCATTACAAAAGAGCTTGATGATTTTAATACAAAACGCTTTTAATTTCGTTTTTATTCAAATTGTATAAAGACGATAAAATCTCTGCAATTTCTTTTGATTTAAACCCTTTTGATTTAAGAGTTTCTATTTTGTCCTTTATTTCCGAAAGTTCATCCGATTTAACGGCAAAAGTCATTGCTACAATTTCACCCTTAACCTCATCTGAAAAATATTCGATTACCTTGTTAATATTATCAATAACAATTTCTTCAAAAAGTTTTGTAAGCTCCCTGCCGACTGCAACTTTTATATCAGGTGAAATCTGTTGTATGATTTTTAATGATTTAACAATGCGGTTAGGAGAATCATAAAATACCATATTTGAATATTTATGCTTTGAATATATGTCTTGAATTTGTTTATCTGTTTTAGGTAAAAAACCAATAAATGTATATTCTTCTGTATCTCTTGGTACTTGCGATAAAAAAGTCGAAACTGCACAAGAGCCCGTTAAAGACGTTACTGTAATGTTATTTTTTTTCAATTCTTCCAATAAAATACTTCCGGGGTCACAAATTAGCGGAGTTCCCGCATCTGAAACAAGGGCAATTCTTTTACCGTTTTTTAATTCGGACAGTATTAGATTAACACGTTCACGCTCGTTGTATTTGTGGTAGGAAATAGTTTTTGTTTTTATATCGTAATGGTTAAGAAGTTTTTGAGTAACGCGTGAATCTTCGCAGGCTATCAGGTCAACTTCTTTTAGAATATCAACGGCTCTGAATGTGATATCTTTAATATTTCCGATTGGTGTCGGTACGATGTAAAATTGAAATTTTCTTGTCATAGTTAAATTATACAATAAGCAAATTTTCTTTTGCAATTTCAAGTGCGTGTTTTAATTCCATATAATAACCGTTTTCAAGTAATTCAGTAAATCTTTTGTAGGTCTTTGGAGCTAAATTTTTGACATTTTCTTCGGAAACGTAAAAGGCAACAACAAATCTTGCAAACAATTCTGTCGGACGTTTGAAATATCTTTGATTTTTTGAAATTTTGTTTGAAATTCTTTTTTGCTTTCTTATAAGTGATTTTAGTTTTATGTAATTTACAAATGCCGTTTTTAGATTAGGAAAATCTTTTTCAACAGAATCAACCGACAAGATTTCTTCTTTCCAAAACGGTAATCTCGGTAAAATACGAACTTTATCATATTTTAAAAGGTACTTTATTTTTGTTCCCTTTATTGCTTTGTTAAATTCTGAAAAAGGCTTTGAACGCTTAAAATTCGGATATTCTGATTTTATTTTATTATCAAGTTTTTTAATTTCACGTTTAACTTTTTCTTTGTGAGTTTTTAAAATTTCACATCTATATTGCTTATCTATAAAGCTCGTTATTTGCAAAAGCTCTTTTTCAAAATCTTCATCAGTATTAAATATAATCTTTAGATTACCGCCTGTTTTATTGATACCTTTTTCTAATTTTGAATGTATATAGTGCGAAAATTCGTGTAATAAAGTCGGTATAATTTTGTCTTTCGGAAGATTTTTTGAAATATCAATTCTACCTTCAAGAAAAAATCCCATATGACCGCGAGCTTTTGTGCCTGTATTGACCGTAAGCCCTAGCGATTTAAAATATGTAATCAATTTTTCTTCTGTATTCATTCTTCGGCCGTTTCATGTTCAAGCCATTGGAGATAATCCTTAGAACCTTTGATTATCGGGAGCGCAATAATTTCGGGAACATTATACGGATGTAAAGCTTTTATAACAGCTTCAATTTTGTCAAACAATTCAAGTCTTGTTTTTATTATTAAAAGCAATTCATTTTCGCTGCATAGCTCATTATCCCAAGAAAAAATTGAATTTACTTTATCTGTTGTGCTGACACAAGCGGCAAGTCCTTCCTGAACAAGAGCAACTGATATTTTTTTAGCGTCTTCTTTTTTCGGAACGGTACAAAATATTACTACAGCATCCATTTTTATTCCTCATCGACGTATGATGTTAATTTTTCTATGCTTCTGTTTAAACGAGCCAACTGTTTATCGATATCTGAAAGCTTTTTAGAAACATTTGAAGATTTATTGTCCTCTGTTGCCGCAATCAGTTCATCAATTTTATCTTCCAAGGCTTCAATACGTTGCTGCTGTTTTGCAAATTTAGTTTCAAGCTCGTCTAAAACAGCTTCATTAGAAGGCATAGTTTTCTTTAATTTGTTCAAAGTATCATAAACATCTGTTAATTTTTCTTCTGAACTGTCAGCCCAAACGGTTAATTTAGCAACCGTATCAAGAGTGTTGTTATGTTGTTTCGTATTTTCTTCAACTTGAGATTTAATATTATCAAGCATTGATGTCATTTCCGAATAATCAAGCTTTTTCAAACCTTCATATAATTCGGAAATAGTGTTTCTGAATGACTGCATAGACGTATTCAATGCATTTGCGGATTCGTCAGAGGCAAGCAAAAGTTTATTTGTTCTTGAACTTATGCTAACCATATCTGATGTCATTTTTTCAATATCTACCTTCATTTTGAAAATATCATCCTGATTGATATTGAATTTCATACTGTCAACTTGTCTTACGATTTCATTTACGTAATCGGTAATTTCTTTAAGAGAGTTACTTTCAACAACTTTTTTAATATCATCAAGAGCCAGTCTTAATCTTGCAATATCGGATTCTACGTCTTGCATTGAATAAGTATAGTTTCCGTCATCTTCAACCGAACCCACACGCAATTGATTGATTTGTTGTTTCATCAATTCAACTTGTTCTTTCAAAGTTTCAGGTAATGACGTTATCGCTTCATTTACGCTGTTTACAACAAGTTCGCTTGAGGATTTTATTTGTGCAAGTTCGTTTTCAATGTCTTTATATTCAAGAGGTTTCATTGAATCAATAGCGTGTTTTATTGTTTTTATTTCCTGATTTACATCTTCGCCCAATGAGACTTCTTTGAGTTTTGCAATAACTTCTTGAGCTTTTTCGTCGACAAAATCTTTAATTTCCTCACCTTCAACGACAAACGAAAGCTGTTCAAATACATTCAAGACGTGCTTCATTATGGCTGTTTTTGCCGCTGTAATGTCATTTCTAAGTGAATCTATTTCGCTTTTGCTTTGTTCTACATATATGTCAAGTGTAGAATAACTGTTTGAGAAAGCGCTTATTTTCTTGTCTAACGCTGCAATAATTCCTTTAAGCTGCTCTTGAACTTCAAGCATTCCTGAAATTTTCGGTATTCTTTGCAGTTCATCAAGGCAGTCTAAATTCTTTAATTTATCAAGTAATGTCAGCTTGTTTAACGCATTTAACTTATCAACACTAATAATTTCGGTTAACTTGGATAGCTGTTCAAGACCTTTCATTTTATTGATATCTTCAAGAGTTGCTAAAGTTTCCAAAATATTGATAGTATTCAAGAATTTTTGTTGGTCTTTTACAGTATTTCTGATTTCTTGAAGAGATTTGTCGATTTCAAATTTAACATCATCGTTTAGAGCTATCAAGTCTACTTTTTGACTTATAACTTTCAAATCGTTTGACATTTCGTTGTCATTTTTGAAATCCCACATTGCTTTTTTTACAGAGTTAATTTCATTAACAATTTGAGATTTATATTCTTCAAGCAACACTTGAACATTTGAAATAGGTGTTCCGTCTGTATCTTGAACAGTTATATCCGCAGCTTTTGTCTGCACTGATGAAAGCATATTTGCGATATCGTTTTTAAGACTTTCAAAATCAACCTGAACGTTACTTTCTGCCAATGCTCTCGTAATTTTTTCATCCATACTGTCGGATGTATGTTTTACAAGATTTGCAAGTTCGCTTAAGTTTGTAGTAAAATCAACGATTATGCTTTTTTCTTCTTCACCTAAGCCGGATAAACGTTCTTCCGAAACTGCGCTTGCAGAAATTTTTGCATTTAATACTTCATCATGAACTTTTAAAATCTTTTCAAAAAGTTCTTTTAATTGGCTTTTTATTCCGTCAAATTGTTCATTGTTATTTAATGTTTCAATTTTGGAGAATAAATCATTTTGTTTTGATTCAATGTTTTGTAATTTAGGAATAACGGCATCATCAATATGTTTGTGTATATTTTCAAATCTGCCACTTAAATCCGTTTTTAAATCAACTATTTTTGCGTCAAGTAAATCTGTTAAACCCTCAATTGATACGCCTAAATCAGCAGCTTTTTCAGCGTTTTCTGCATTTATAGCTGCAACGTTAGGCATTAGCGGTTTTACCATGTTTAACGCATTTTTAATATCTTCCAAGTTGTGAGCCATTGTTGTCTTAATGGCTTCTTCCATATTGTTTACACGATTTTCAAGTGAACCAAATCCTGTAAATATATTGTTAAGTATCGGACGCGCATCTTCCGCATTTACGCCGTCAACAAGTTTTTCAATGCCGACTTTATATGCATCCATTTGTTCTTTTAAAATGGATGTTACGCTTTGGAAATCAACATCAACGAAAGATAAAACAGCTTTTTTTATAGGTTCAAAGTCTTCCAGTATCTTTTCGGAGCGGTTATAAACATTTTCCATTATATCCGTTGCCATGAAATTCAGCTGGTCTTTAACTTTATTAAGTTTGCCTTCCAATTTCAGAATTGAATCACTGTCCGCAACAGTATCCGTTGAAGCGGTGTCACTTTGAACTTTACTTGATGTTATTGCAACTTTTACGTCTGATACTGCAAGAATTAAATCTTGCATTGTATGTTGAACTTCGTCAAATCCTTCTTTTATTCCGCTTATAGCGGCAGGTTGTTCGCTGATTGTAGCAATTGCACTCATAACGGAATCAAATCTTGAAGATATACCGTTACAAACGCTGTTAAATTTGTCATTTTGACCTTTTGAAGAATCTTTGAAGTCAGAAAATACTTTGCTTAATTCGCTTTTTAACGAATTAAATTCAAACGCAAAGTTATTCATTTTTATATCAGCGGATTCACAGTCTTCTTTTATGCCTGACATATAAGACATAATGTTTTCTTGAACCGAATGTAAGGCTACATCATAGTCTCCCGCAATTCTGCCTAAATTGTTTTCTAAAGAGGTTATTCCTGATACAATTTGGTCATTATCGGCTACAAGAGTTTTGATATCAAAAACAATTTCTTTCAGTTGTTTTACGTCTGCTATCAAGGTTTCTTTTATAGGAGAAGAGATACTTGCGAAATCGTCTTGAAGGTATTTAATTTTGTCTGAAATTGTTGACAAATCTTTGATACATTGTTCAACAAAAGCTCTTTGACCTTCGGCTGTTGCCATGTAGTTTTGTCTGATAGTATCAGGCAGGTATGTAACCATTTCTCTGATTTTGTCCGCAAGTTCAAAAACGTTATCGATTTTATCTGCTGTTTTGCTGTAATTTCTGTCGGAATTTTCGTTTACAGAGGCTTTTAATTGCTCATTTTTTTCAATAAGTAGATTAAGATTATTTCTTATAGGTTCAATGCCTGAATTTGCAATAGCTTCGACAAAACCGTCTTTGAGAATTCTTGATGTATCATCAATAAGAGTTCTCAAATTTTGGAAGGATGTTCTTATATCCAAATCTTCCATTAGTTTTGCAAGAGCTTTAAATTCAGAGGTTGTATCAAGCAAATCACCTCTCATAACGTTTGTTGATTCGATAACGTCATAAACGAGTTTTGAAAGCTCTGATTTGAATACTTCAAAATCTTCTTCCGTTAATATTTTTGTGACTATTGCCGATAATTTGTCCAATTGAACCAAAAGTGAACGCTGGCTTTGGTCATTTGCATCCGTAAGTGCGCTTTTTAATGTAGTAATCAGTTCTATTGAACCTTCTACTTTTCTGACCAAACCGTCAAAATCACTTTGACCTGCAAGAGCTTTAATATTTGCATTGATTTTTGTATTTTGAGAAATAACTTCGTCTATGGTTGAGTCTAATTTGTTTTGTTTTTGGTCAACAACCTGAATTGCTGAAAGTATTGTATCAGATGTGGATTTTACGTTTGCAAGTGAGTTTGACATGTTCAAAACTTCTTTTGTAGGGTCAAGTTTTGCTACATGCTCCATCATTGTTTCAAAATTGTTATTTACATTTAAAATAATACTTTCAAAACCGTTGTTAAATTTTTCTATATCGGATTTAATAGAGTTTATATTTTTGATGATTTCGCGTTTGTTTGTGTCATCAGTTCTAAGGGCATCAATTCTTAATGTTATCTCATTAAGAATATCTCCTTGAGACATGACTTGTTTTGAAAATACTGTTATATTCGTGGACAGAACGTCAAACAGTTCTCTGATTTGGGGTATGGTTACAATTTCTGCGCTATGATTTTGAACTTCTTTCAGCGCGGTTTCGAGTTCGGTAAATTTAACTGTAACATAAGAATATTTATCGGTAATGCTGTGCTTTAAATCTGCTATAAGCTCAAGCATTTCTTCATTATTGAGGTTTTCGGAAACTCCGTCCAGTTTTGAACCCAAACTGTTAAGCATACGGCTTGTATCACCAATATTTAATGCATTCTGAGTTTTTATGGCATCCAGCGTATCCGATAGTGCTTCAAATTTTTTATTAATATCCTCAATATTAAATCCGTCTGTCATTCTCGATAGTTCCTCTTTTTGCTGATATATGGATATCAACTGAATCTTATTTCATAGCAAATTAAAACCCATGCTAAGTATACCATGAAAACCAAATTTTGACATGTTTGTTAATTTACACTAAAATAATGAGATATAAGCGGTCAAAATCAGTTAAAAGATTGATTTAAAATTTGCTTAAAAATCATAATCTAAATATGCACAGGATAAAGGATAGAAAATTGAAGAAAAAAGATTTGAAAAAAGCGATTAAAGAAAAAGAAATTCAACTGTCAAAACTGGAACAACATATAGAAAAATCTAAGACTTGTGCTCAGGTGTATGATAATATGCTTATGGAAAAAGCAATATTGAACAAAGAACTTGAGGATTCAAACAAAAATATGTTTTTTGAACGAGTTAAAAAATTTGTTCCTCATAAAAAAACTCTTATTTGCGATTATTTTAAACAATAAAAATTTTTACAGTTTGCAAAAAGTGATTAAATTAGGCTCTTAATGTATTTTAGGTCTTCAAGAAATTCTTTGTTTTTTTCTTCCGAGTGTGCGTAAGAAATTAAATATGAAGGATGATATATCGCAATTGCTTTTCTTCCTTTGTATTCAAGGTCTGCAAGTTTGCCATGAACTTTTGTAATTGTATATTTTGAACCGCAAAGCGATTTTAAAGCATTATTGCCGCACAGGACAATTATTTTCGGATTAACTATCTCAATTTGTTTTAGCATAAAGACTTCGCATGCTTGTTTTTCTTCCCTTTTCGGCGGTCTGTTGCTTTTTACTCCTGTTTTTGTATTTTTTATTACAAAAGGTCTGCATTTCAGTGTATTTATTATGTATAAGTCTTTATCTCTGTTTATACCCGCTTTTTGCAAATATTCGTTTAAAAACTGTCCTGCCTTTCCGACAAAAGGTGTTCCTTGTAAATCCTCTTGTTCTCCAGGGGCTTCTCCTACCAAAACAATACTTGCCGTTTCGGGATTGCCAACTCCAAAAACCAAGTTTGTCCGTTCTTGACCTATTTCGCAAATTCGGCAGTTTTCACATTCTTGTTTTAAGTTATTCAACATCTGTTGCTTCGTCATAAGGTTCGTCCTTAATTTCGCTAAATAATCCTACGTCATATTTTTTGCAATAGCGCTTAACTTCTTTAACAACAACATTTGATAAAATAAATAATGCAAAAAGATTTGGTACTGCCATAAACAAAGTTACAGCATCGGATAAATTGATAATACTTTTGAAATTCATTGCAGAGCCTATAACAATGCAAATACAATATAATAATTGGAAAGAACGTGTTTTTAATTTTGAATTGCCGACTAAAAATTGCCAGTTCTTTAACCCGTAATATGAACCGCATAACATTGTTCCCATAACAAAGAAACTTGCCATAATCGTTAACAAAATAGGGAAAAATGAAAATGCAGAGGCAAAGGCTTTTGAAGTGAGTTCAATACCTGCAATACCATGAACGTTTAAATATTCACCAGAAACAACAATTACAAATGCTGTTGCAACACCTACAATACAAGTATCAACGAACGGTTGCAGCATAGCAATAAATGCCTGAGCAACAGGCTTGCTTGTCTTAACCGCAGCAAAAGCTGTGGGTGCTGTGCCTAAGCCTGCTTCATTGGCAAACATTGCACGTCTGAAGCCCCACAACATACAACCAAATACCCCGCCAGCAACGGCTTGCGGCTGAAAAGCCTGTGTGATAATAATTTTTATAGTGTGTGGAATATGTTGAATATTCATCAAAGAAATTATTAAAATGCTTATCAAATAAAATATGCACATTGCGGGTGTAACTTTTTCGGTAAAGCTGCCTATGGATTTTATTCCGCCGATAATAGTAATCCATGTTACTATTGCGACAAACAAGCCTATAATCCAGCTGTTATTTGCGAAGATGCTTGCAGAACCACCTGTAACTTCTGTAATTTGTGTTGTCATTGCGTTAATTTGGAATAAATTCCAACCGCCAATAACTGCCAAAACGCAGCAAAATGCATAAATTTTGCCGAGGTGAGGCGCTATTTTGCTTAGTATAGGGCCTTTTAGCCCCATAGATATGTAGTACATAGGACCACCTGAAGTTGAACCGTCAAGATTTACCTGTCTTAACTTTACTCCGAGTAAAACTTCAGAAAATTTTAGAGCCATTGAAAAAAGTCCTGCAACAATCATCCAAAAAATAACACCAGGACCTCCTATTGAAACTGCAGCCGCAGAGCCTGCAACGTTTCCTATACCTGCCGATGATGAAATTGTTGCGCTTAATGCCTGAAACGACGATACTTCACCTTTTTTTTGACGTTTAATGATATCTTTATGTTCAAATCTGTGTGCAATAAGTCTTAAGGCATGTTTAAAGCCCCAAAAACCGATAAATCTTAGTCGGAAAGTAAAATATAAAGCAGCGAACATTAAGAGTGCAATAAGTAATTGCACTTCTACGCCTTTGATATTAACCGAATAAAAAATAACTGAAGAAATTTTATCGGCTATCGGAGATAAAAATCCGTCAATTGCTGCATCTAAGTTCATAAGATAATGATAGTACAAAAAATACTCAAATTAACAAAGAGTAACAAAAAGTTAACGGAATTGAAAAGAAAAAAACTTTATGATAGTATAAATTTACGTCGGAGAAAAAGCCGATAGCATAACAAATTGGAGACGTGGCCGAGTTGGCTGAAGGCGGCACCCTGCTAAGGTGTTATGTGGAGTAATCTGCATCCAGGGTTCGAATCCCTGCGTCTCCGAATTTATTAAAAAAAATAAAACTCAAAATATTTGGGTTTTATTTTTTTATATATATGAATACAGGGATGAGAACCACAAGGCAAAGCCTTGTTTAAGGTTCGAGCGGATTTTTTGCAGAGGGCGACGGACTGAATTTATTATTTTTC
>CAJOPF010000119.1 GCA_905236205.1 Candidatus Gastranaerophilales bacterium | reverse complement strand
TTCGCCGACTTGTTCATAAATTTTATTCAGTTCCGGTCTGCTGCTTAATTCTCCGAGAGATTCAATATTGTCAAAGCAAACATCACGATATTTTCCTTCGGTATTTTCCCATGTCCACGAACCGGCAATGATTTTGCCTTTTTCATCTTCAATCACGAAAAGCTGCGAGAACGGGTGTTTAACCGTTGAAACGGCACACGAATGACCGGCACCGCCAAAGTGTTGGCAGCAGTTGGTATAATCACCGAAAAAGCCGGTACGCACATCATCGCGCGGCAAAAATCTTCCGGTATATTTACCTTCTTTAAATTCTTTTTTGTTGTCAAACGGTTCAGGTACTTTTAAGCCTGCCAAATAAATATCTTCGCAGTTATGGTATTCTGCTTCCGGCGTGCTATGTTTTGCCGCCTCAATTGCAAACCCGTCATGGCGTTGATCCTCATATTTGACACTTTGGCAAATAGAAAGCACATCACTATATTTGAGTTTGGCAATCTCCGAATTTTCGCCTTGATTTTGCAATCTGTTTTCCAAGGCTTTCCAGTTTTGAGCGATAATTTTAAGCTCGTTCAACGGACGATGAACCATTTTATGTTTGCCGGTTTCATCGACTGTTTGATAAATGATGTTCTTCTGAATAAATTGCGCAAAACGAAAGTTGGCTTCATCGCTCATCGGTTCCGGCAACCAATAAACCGCATCGTGAATAGATAATTTATCTTCCGGATTCTTCTGATTATGGTTTTGAATTGTTTTAATATAAGCCGGAAAATATTCTTTAAATACCGCAGCACCTTTGAAACTTGCGGGCAATAACCAATCATTGTTTTCCTCAAAATAGTCTTTTACATCTTGCGGCGCATCAGGTTTGCGGAAAGCCAGCGCTTCTTCCTGCAAAGCTTTGTTTTGCTTCACTATTTCTTGTTCAAGATTATTTTTATCTTTTTGTAGCTGCTTTATTTGTGCCAGTATTTCTTTTTCCGGATTATTTTCAAATTCTTGCAATTTTATTTGCAATCTCTTTTCGATTTCTGCCTCTGGATTGTTTTTTACTTCTTCCCATCCCGCAAGATTGAGCTTTATAAATGCGATAACATTTTTATCATCGTCTCCTTCTGCTTCTTTAAGTATTGCCTGCCAAAACGACGTCCGTTCTTCGGCTTCTGTTGTTACCTCATTGGTTGTCGGTTCTTTTAGCTGTTTCTTTGCCAGCCCGATTTCTTGCTCTTTTTTAGCTATTTTTTCACGTATTTCCTGCGTCCGGATATCGGTATACTTTTCAGCATAAGCCATGGACATCAATATATTCATAACACGCTGCTGTGCGCTGAAAATCATCGAATTTGCCAACTTTTCTTTATGAAAATGTGTTAGCGCATACCTAAATTCGTCATCACTTGCAAAACGCCCTTTATGCGCAATGCGCAACTCTTGTTCAATTTCAGGATACGTGGCGATTGTTTTTTCTAACGGCAAATGCTTCATGCAGGCTTTATAAGCACACATTTTACGGTTATCATCATCAATGATTTTGATTGTCTGAAGCGTTTTTAAAACCTTGCCTGCCAATTCCGGCTGAGCTTTAACGATTTCGCCGAGAGCCTCATAGGCTGATTTTAGAGAATTTCCATTATTTTTATCTGATTGTAAAGTTGTTTGATAAGTTTGAAAAACCTGATCCGCCAACTCCGGGTGAGATATAACTGCGTGCTTCAAAATAGAATATGCACATACAAGTGAAATACTATCAAAATTATTGGATTGCATTATTGTTTTTAATATTTTATAAGCTGTATCAGCTAATTTAGGATTATTTTCTACTGCATAACTCAAGCTGTTGACGGCATCGGAAAGCTGTGCAGGGGTACAATTAGCAAACTCCATAGAAGATATTTTATTAAACAAAACGTCATTTATAGGTAAGGCTTCTTCTTTTAGGTCAGGAAATTTCTTAATCAAATCTTTTAAGATAGCTAATGAGCTATGACATTTTCCAAAATAATTATCTCCTTTTCTTCTAGATCTAAGGAACTTACGACTACTCCCACTTAGAACATTACAAATATTTAAAGCTCTTGCAATAACATTTATTTCTGGTTGCTGTATAGCAATATTTAAAATAGACTTTATAGCTGAAGACGGAGCCTCAAAATCCTCTTCATATTCGTAGCCGTTATTTTCATGAAAAATTTCTTCTATCTTTTCTTGTGCTTCTTCTTCAGTCATCGCTACTTACCTCTTTTGTTAAAATTAATCTATTTTGTCTAATTGTAACAAAACCACCGTTTAAAGTCAACAACTTTTTTCATTTTTTAAGTTTTTTTTCATTGCAAAATCAATGACTTAAAAATTTCTTTTTTTAAATACGGATGAAATTAAACGGTGGTTTAAATTGACCAGCTTAAAACTATGCAATGCATTGATATTAGTATGTTATTTTGTTTGCCAAGCTCGTAAAATTTCCCTTTATTTTTCTAAAACCTCAAGCAATTTCTCTTTCCATTTCTTAAATTTTTCCGCCTCGGATATGGAAGCATTTGCCGGACTTGTTGACGGCAATTCAAAACATTCTCGATTCTTATCCTCTAAATATTGGGCATTATTCTCTTTAAAATACTTATAAGCCTTTTTTCCATTACATAAAATATATTTAACGGATTGAAATTTTGAAAAATCATTCGGTTCATAATTTTTGATGTTAGAATCTAAACTCCCGTCTCTTTGACAAACCGATAAACTATCCCATAAACCGATATGATAAGATTGTAAAAACTGTTTTCTTGTATTTTCTTCTAATGTTTGACCAGTATTTAAAATTTCTTGTATATACGTCCAAAATCTGTTCCGAGAATTGGCATAATACATTTGTTTATTGATTGATTCATCACCCGGCATCGTGCCGACAATTAAAATACGCGTTTCGTCATTGATCCATGGTTCCAAACACTTTTTCTGCATCAATTAGCTCCTTTTTCTATATCAAACTATATATAATTTTACATTTTTGTAGTTAAAAGGCAATTAATTTTTAAAAAATAATATGTTTGAATCCCTAGGGTCACCAATAAAAAAGCACTTCATCAGAAGTGCTTTTTTATTGGTGATGTAAAGCTTGCAAGTTACGAGCTGAGAATTTATTTTTCCAAAATATAGTTGTAGCGATTTGCTAAAGGAACAAAACCCATTTTTAGATAGATTTCTCTGCCCATTTCCGAAGAATTCAAGACTATTGTATTTATTCCTCTGTCTATTTCATTATTTATGGCATGCACAAACATAGCCCTATATAAGCCGCATCTTCTGAACTCTTCTTTAACCGCACCCCATGATACGCATGCCGCCTCTGTTCCTTCTGAAAACTCCACGGCTCCCGCCGGCTCATTATCAATATATCCGACATATCTAAAGCAATTTTCAAGACAGAGTTCTTTTGTAAAGTAGTCAATCAATAATTCTCTGTCTTCTTTTTTATTGTAAACATCGGTTATTACATCACAAAAGTCTGACACGGTTGTTTGATTTGTGACCCTCAATATTTTGAATGGTGTATTTTCTTCAATCTTATTTTGCGCATTTAAAACCATCAAATATGACGGCGTTCCCTTTTTGAGTGGTAATGAATCATCATCAACGATATTGCTTGAAGCAACCAACATATAAGTATCGGGAATATTTTTTTGAATAGCAACTAATTCATTTTTGCCAAATTTATTCGCATGAGCCATATTATAATAAAACATTTGCTGATTACTCCATAAAATCACAAACATTTTTTCAAATTCAAAAATCTTGTAGCCCAAAAATTCTTTTGATTTATATATTTCATATATTGTTTTTTGATATAGATTTTTCCACATTTTTATTAGCCATAATATTGATATTTTTCTATGCTAAGCTTTAAATATTAAAATTCATTTAATGTATTTTTCACTACGACTGCTTAATTTTACAACATACTTACCTAAACGAGTTCGTAAAATTTCCCTTTAGTGCCGTTTTCAAAAACACAACATCCGAACTCAGTTAAATGCTTGATTTAAAAAGAAAAAGCAGGCTTTTTACAACCTGCTGTTTGTATTGGTGATCCCAACGGCTATCAGTGCAAAAATAATCCGGCGAATTATTTTTGCCTGAGAGCATCAGTTGCTGTTAATGAGCGACTTTGCGTGAGCAAACAAAGCGAATTTACAGTAAAACTTGACCG
>CAJOPF010000118.1 GCA_905236205.1 Candidatus Gastranaerophilales bacterium | reverse complement strand
GATGATTAGTCACACGTTGTTTTTGTTTCCCAGTTCAGAGACTCTGCACATTTTAAATAATCCAAATTTCCGTTAGTAAGCGCCCAAGCAGTTCCCATAACTTCCTGATTTCCATATCGTCCGTCATAATCATAATAGAAATCATTATTAGCTTTTCTTCCGTATGTTTGTCCGCAAGGAACTATCGTTATATCCGAACGACTTGAATTTATAGTATATCTAAAACAAAAAATATTTTTCCCTTTAGTTGTACTATTTTTACCATCTGTACCGACATAAATCAAACCGTCTGTTTGAGCCTCATCGTATATGGATATAAATGTTCCATCTTTTAACTCAACATTTACATCACCGTCAAAAAAATTACAAGGCTTTGGCGCATCTGTTTGAGATACATCCAAAAATTCTATCATCCTTCTCTTCATTTCTTTATATTCGTCAGTTGTAACACCATTCCAACTTTCAATATAATCAGCATATTTCATAGAGGTTTGTGCTAAACCTGTTTGCAGTTCACCATATACCTTTTGGAGTTTTGCTACTGTATGTTCATCTTTGTAGGAATCTATTACATTAGGTATAGTAAGAGCCGAAGCAATACCGATTACCGCTATAACTATCAAAACTTCCGACAACGTAAACGCTTTTTTAAACATTTTGTTCTTCCTTTATCTTGTCTAATGAAAAATTAAATTTATATAAATAGTATAACCCAACAACGGTTAAAAGCACTATTAAAATTACGGGATGAACCAAAGAAACTGCCAAAATAGCAGATTTATCAACACCGTAAATGCCTAGAGCTATAAGATAAGCCGCCTGATAAGGTCCGAAAAATATTGATGTTGATGGCAGCATTGCCGAAAACGAAATTAAACTTATTACAAACAATGAAGCAGAAAACGGCAGTGACAGATTAAAACTTGCAAGAATCAAATATGCAACATAACATTCTATGCCCCATATCAAGGCGCTCGAAACAACAGACTTTATTGACAATTTTACGCTGTTTAAGACTTCAAATCCTTCCATAAAAGAATTTGCATGCCTGTTTAAGCTTTGAACCGCCAGACACATCTTATGCAATTTTATTTTTTCAAAAAAACATTCTATTTTCTGACAAACAAAATCAATTTTATTGAATTTGAAAATCAGATAAAAAACAATCATACTTCCTATAAAAACGCCCCCAAAGAAGTATATCGCACTCAATATTACGGGATTATTTCTGCAATAAACCAATACTGCGAACAACAAAATAAAAAACACGCTTATTCCGTCTAAAGTTCTCTCTAAAATAATAGAACCGAAGACTTTCATCTTTTTTTCGTTTTTATTATCACCAAGGTAATACGCTCTGTAAATATCACCTGCTCTTGCAGGTAAAAAGCTGTTAAGCATACTTCCTACAATAAATACGGTTCCCAAATGCCAATTTGAATATTTAGGATTATCCATTAAAAGAGCTTTCCAACGAATCCCCCGCAAATACATTGTAAAATAATACAACAATACTATCCAGAAAATATATTTAAAACTGAACGCTTTAAACGCTCCGATAAATTCTTCCGCTTTTATATCACGAAAGATATAAACCAAAAATACTAAAAAAAGTACGGTAACAGATATCGTTAAAATTCTTTTTTTATTCATAAGAAAATTTTAGCACATTTACAAGTATATGGCTATATTTAATAAGGTTTATTAACTAAAACATTATGAGCTTCCAATTCAATCTCATCTTTCAGCGGTTCAAGTTTAATTTTTCTTCCGTAACGTTTTTCAAGAGCAAGTTCAATTAAAAAATCGGCGAAATGAGGATTTTTCGGTAAAAAAGAGCCATGCAAATATGTTCCGAAAACATTTTTGTACCTTGCGCCCTCCGTTTTATCTTCACCGTTATTGCCTTGACCGACAATAACATTTGAAATAGGCTTGGTTTCCCCCTCTAAATATGTTAATCCGCTGTGATTTTCAAATCCTACAAGCGTATTTGGTTCAAGAAAATCCGTTTTTGCCGTAACATTACCTATAAATCGCTTTTCCCCAGCAAGAGTGTAAGCATCAAGCAAATCAATACCTTTTAACTCAGAACCGTCCTGCGCTTTGTAATAGTGTCCAAGTAACTGATAACCTCCGCAAATGGACAAAAATACAGCATTATTATCACGTTCGGTTGTCAAAAAATCTTTGTATTTTTGAATTTCCTGTGCTACATCAACTTGCTGTCTGTCTTGGCCTCCGCCAATAAAATACATATCATGCTCTCTAAACTCGTCACCCAAATTGATTTCTTCGACAATAAACTTTATTCCTCGCCACTCACAACGATTTTTAAGAGCCAAAACATTACCTATATCGCCATATAGGTTCAATAATTTCGGATATATATGAGCAAAGGTTATTTCTAAATTTTCTTCCATACAAACAGTCTATTATAAATTTTTATTCCACGCAATAAATTAAGGTAATTATACAATTATTCATTCCAATATGGTCGGATAATAAAAAATTCGCCCTCTGCGGAATGAACCATAATTGTTATGTTCTGTGACGATTAGTCCGCATTGTCTGAACAACTACATCTTTATGTGAGTTTGCGGACTTGATACAGAACATTTACAGATTATGAGTGAATGGAGCGGATTTGCGGACGTATGGAGCGTAGCGGAATTCGGATAGCGAGGAAATTGAGCTGACTTGTGCAAAGCACATAGGCGAAACTTTCTGAGCGTGGAGCAAATCCAAGACAG
>CAJOPF010000117.1 GCA_905236205.1 Candidatus Gastranaerophilales bacterium | reverse complement strand
CCGGACGTTGCAGGCAATAATATTATCAAAACAACAGAAACAATAACAAAAACTATCCAACCTATAATTAGCAGAATTAAATACTTATCTAATTTGCAAGAATTAAAAACGAGTTTAAGAAAATGTTTTAAATTTGGTTTAAAAACAGGTTTTCCGGCTTTATACCAAACAAAAAATGCAACGGCTAAAAATAACAAATTCAAACTCAGAAACGGAATTTCCCTGATTTTATAAAAAACAGAAAGCAATTCCGAAATAAGGATTATCTGTGAAAATGCCAAAATAGCTGTAAAAACAAATCCCTTTAGAGCATCTGATTTTGCTAAAACAGAAGCAATAAAATAAGCTGTTAAAAAAGTAAAAATAAAAGACAGTGCAAAAAGAATCATTTTTCACCTAATTTGGAACATGGTCAGAATAAACCAAGCTTGCCCAATCCGTAAAGTAACTTATTTGAGTTGCCGATGCAGGTCTTATGTATAATTTAAACTGATTTTTCGATGAAATTTCAAGAGCATTTGCAATAGCAGCTTGAATAACGGCAGGATGTGTAATAATAATCACTCTGCCTCTAATATTGTCTGATATAAATTGAGATAAAGCTTTATTTATGCGCTCGTTAAAACAAACAACATCTTCACCGTTTTCAGGTTTTGAAGCAAAAATATCATTCAATGTTTGATATTCATTTTTATACTTCTTTTCCAGCTCATCGTAAGTCATACCGCTCCAAACGCCCCATTCTCGGTTTTCCAAGGTTTCAACAATTTCAAAATCTTGTTTTAAAGCTTCCGAAATAATCTCTGCACTCTGAACACAGCGTAACGCGGAACTTACATATATTTTATTTGTTTTTAAGCCCCTTTTCTTAATAAAATCCGTAATTTTTTTTATTTCCTTGTATCCGTTATCATTTAACGGAGGATAATCAGCTTTATCATAAAATTTGTTATCTTCCGAGTAAATAGTTGAGCCATGCGATATAAAAGTTATTTTACATTTTCTGTTAAACATTTTTTCTCCTGTACAAATTAAATTATATCACATAAAAATTAAAGAAATATATAAAGACTTGGTGATTTTTTAGCAAATTTGTGCTATTAGTACATATTATCAGATTGGATTATTTATGAGAAATTTTACAGTTCTACTATTGCTGCTTGTACTCTTTTATTCTGTATTTTTGTTAATCACAAAACCTTTACATCAAAACAAAATACCTGAAAAAAGAGAAAAAACTCATGTTGAAAAACTTTTGACCGAATCATCTAAAATTCCACAGGATACTGAAGTTTTTGGTACAGAAAACCAAGAACTTGATTTACCTGCTGAGGAATACTCAAAAAAGTCAGAATTTTCAAAATCTGAGGAAAAACAGAACGAAACCGAAATACCTGTTCACCATGAAGATTCAGCAGATAACAAAAATAAAAATGAAAATTATGTATCAATACCGCAAAATACGAAACAAAACAATGCATATAAATCCGTAACGCAAGAATTATATGAAAAATACGGAAATAATCCAAATGCGGAAGTCTCACAGGAAGACCTTCAAAAATATATGATAAAAATGATTGATGCAATTCAAAAACAACAATAGTTAAATAATGTTAAAAAATTAACAGTATTGTTTTTAACAACTTTTTTTGAAATATAATATTGTTATCGGGAATATGGTATGATTACGGCATTGATTATTTTTGTATCAGTAATAATAGGAATAGTTGCGGTATGTTGCATAAAAAACATTAAGTATACGCTGTATACAATTGTTTTCATCGGAATTATTGCGACACTTGGGATATGTGTTGTAAAGCCTGATATGCATAAAAATTTTTCTCTGAGTGTTATTGATTATTTGATAAAGTTCAACACAGACGGTTCAATGACAACCACAAAACAAACTACCACAACCGTAATCAAAGAGGGAACGAAATAATGAGAAAGTTATTTGCCGCAATAGTTTGTACTTTTTATATTCTTACAACCCAAGTTTGCTTTGCTGCAAACAACTTATATTTTGTAAAAAAGACTCAAAAAGCAGTTGTTTCGGATATTGTTGAAAAAGTTGTTGCTAACGAAAAGAATTACACATTAACAAAGAAAAATCCGTATTTGGCAATTTCCTCAAAAAATAACGCCGATTATGTTTTGATAATACTTCAAACCAGCAGCGAAAATTTGTTTTATTATTTTCAGTCAAGCAAAAATGAAAAAATTGACAAAGAAATTAAAAAGCTCTTAAAAAAACAAAATATAAATTTTGAACAATCTCAAAATACGATGTATATTTCAACATTTGAAAATCAGGCTCAAAAAATACTTTCAAATACTACTTCAAAATATACTTTTGACGAACCCGTACAAAAAAACGTAACCGACACTGTCGTACAAAAAAAAGATAATACCGTTTTGAAAGGATATGTCGGTCAAGTTGCAAAGGGTTCAACCTTCAACGCCTATTTACAAACACCGTTAAATACGGCAACAGCAAACGTTGGCGATTCGGTTACAGCAGTATTAACAGAGAATTGGGTTTACAACGGATATACAATAGCTCCTCAAGGCAGCATCGTAACAGGCGAACTAACAAAAGCAAGACACGCAACTTACGGTTCAAGAAACGGCAGAGTTGTAATTGATTTTAATCAGGTTGTCACTCCTGAAAACAAAGTTTACGAAGTTTCTACCGAAAAAATCGACTTTACAATAACAAATGACGGTAAATTTCAAAGTACTGTTACATCTGCACTTACGGGAGCCCTTATAGGAGCAATAGGCGGACTTCTTGTCAGGTTACTGAGCAGTAATACAAACGTTGGAGCTTCAACGGCAATTGGCGCAGGTATCGGAGCAGGAACATCAGTCGCAGCTTCTGCAGTTGAAAAAGGTGTTGATGCGGAAATTCCGATATATACAGAACTTGAATTGACACTGACAAAACCGTTAAGTGTAGTTATAGGATTATAAAAGGGGATTTTATGAATAATAAAAAATTGATAACAATAGGATTTTTAATTCTTGCAATGTCTTTGATTGGGAAATTGATATATTCAGGTATAAAAAACATTAAAGTTGACGAATTTCATAAATCAGCAATAATATTTGTGGTAGATTCATCTGCTTCAAACCAAAAAATGCTGCCTTCCGAGATAAAATATCTAAAATCACTTTGTTCTATTTTAGATCCCGAAGATGCAATAAAAATATTAAAAGTTTCAGAAAAATCTTATCTGATATATGAAGGCTCACCAAGTGATACAACAGGAATAACAAAAGCTGTTGAAGCATTTACGAAATATGATAAAAAAGATTACGGAACAGCATACGGAGAAGCGCTTAAGAAAGCTTTAGACCACTGTCTTACAATGAAAAAAGAAGGATATGTTCCATCTGTCGTAATTATCGGTGATTTGGAAAACGAAGGAGATGTTACAAAACAAATAAATTGGAACACTCTGCCTCAAAACATAAAATCCGTTCAGGAATATATACCTGAACTTTCTATGATGTTTGTATTTGCACATCCCGAAAAGCTGGATTTGGTAAAAACAAAATTAAACCCTGTTTTGGGTGAAACAAAGCTGATTGTAGCAAACGAACAAAATGCTCAAAAAGCACAAAGAAGATTTTTAGAAGCAATAGGAAGATAGGAGATATCAATGGCTTTCAGTATAATAACAAAAAACGGTGAAACAACATTCAATGATAAAGAACTTGTAAATATTTGTTCAAAAGACGGTTTTGACCTCAAACTTGATGTTGAATTTGATTGTATGCTTGCAGTACAATACGATTTAAAAACAAATAAATGTACCATTTTAAACCAATTTAACAATGAAAAATTCTTATTTAAAGGAAAACCTGTTCCTGCAAAACTTGATGTAGATAAAGTTTGCAAAATTATGCTTGAAGGAACTGATGAATTCGTAACGGTAAAAGTGTTAGGTTCAGCCGTAACAACAGAACTTGCTCAGGAAAATTTAACGGAAAATGATATGAAAGAATTGTACGGAAGCGGCGTAAATGCTTCTGCTATGCTAAAGATAGAGCAAAGAAAATCCGAATTAGAACAGGCAAGAATTGCGATAAACAAAGAAACTTCTTACGAAATTAACGATTTAAAACATAAACTTTCAATGAACTCAAAAAGTGGTATAACACTGCACATAGCACTTTTACTAATGTCACTTGTATGCTCATTCGGAGTTTCAAATTATTTAACAGGATTACCACTGAAAGATGCAGGAAGTGTAATCCAAATGCCTACTAATTTGAAACTAATATTTATATACATGTTTATAATTTACGGAATCGGATTAACCTTAAAACAAGGGGTATTCTTATTGTTACAAAATAAATCAGGAGAAGACACACAATCTTCAAGAATTGGTGAAAAATTTATGATAGTTCTTTCATCATTATTTTTTATGGCTATTTATCTTATAAATGTTTTGTATTATCTTGAACCGAAAACCATGCCTGTATTTTCTGTTTTAATTTCGTTATTCTTTGTCGGAACAGCAGCAGCATTGGCTTTTGCGTGTGGTTACTACAAATACAACAATGTAGAAACGTCAAAAGATTTAGATAAATACGAATACAGAGAAGATTTTGAAAAAGTTGTAAAAGAATATCAACAATGGATTGAACGTTTTGTAAATAACTTAAGCCAAAACAAAATACAAACAATAAAAGATAAAATCTTTACACTTCAAATTAAAAGTATATTTGAAATTGCATTAGGTATTTGTACTGCGCCATTTTTGGCTTACGGCGTTTCAAATACTCTCGCAATGTGTTTCCCTGAAGCTGCCGGCTGGATTAGAATACAAAGTTTAAGAATAAGTCCAATATTTTTGGTATTAGCATCTGTGATGATTGTCTTTGCATTCTTTGCCTTTGTAAATGCTTTTGCATGCAACAGAAAAATTCAGGCATCAAATGTTTTGAAAAAAGACGGATTTAGCAATTATCTTCAACATGGAGTTGAAATATACGGTTTGGAAGGTGTAAAAAAGCTGAACAGAGAAATGCGTCATTCTTTCATAATTGGTTGTGCAATTATATTCATTGAATTTTCAATGAACGTATCTTACTTTATGCAACAATGGGGCGAAGATTTAGGCGGAATACTGTTAAGCGGACTTGCCGCACTTGTTCCGACCGCTATTCTTATTGCCGAAACATATATGCTTAGCGGTACAAAATTTGAATCTTCGACTTGTGACGATTTAATATCAAAATTAAACTAATATGAATTATTCGTTATTTTTAAAAATATTACTATTATTAGTGATTATAGCAACAATAAGTATTTGTGCATTAAAACCGAAAATGCACACAAATGTTCTTGTTTTCGATTCAAGCTACAAAATTGTAGAACACAATATTGATACAACAGTAGAAAAAGACATTCCGACAGTTTCGCAAAAACAAGAAGAAGAAAAAACACAAAAAAAAGTTGAAACTGTAACTCAAGAACAAAATAAAAATCAAACTCCAAAACAAACAACCGTAAAATTGACAAAAGACACTAAATATAAGCCTGCAGAAACAAAAAAAGTAACTGTAACACAGCCTAAAATTCTTACGGAACAAGAAGAAGAAATTGAATGGAATAAATGGCGTTCAAATTTGCAAAATCAAATTATGAAAGATGTAAAACTGCCTATTATTCCGCAAGGTACAGTGTTTAAATTTGAATTTGACGTAGATAAATACGGTAAAATTTCAAATGTTCAGACAATTTCCCTCTCTCCTGAATTTACACCTTATGCAATTCAGTATATTGCACCTGTAATCAGAAGTTATCAGGGACATTCAATATTAAATTTTCCGCAAGGTTCCAACAGAACTCAAACACACGTAAAAGGCGGATGGAAAATTGCACAAATTTCAAAATACAGCACACCAAAAGATTATAACGATACTGAAAAAATTAAAAAGTGAGGAAAATATGTTTAAATGTAAAGAATGTGGCACAGAATACCAAGTAAAACCAGATTACTGCGACTGCGGTAATGATACTTTTGAAGAAACGATTACTGCAACACCCGAAACAGAAGTAAAAAAAGAAGAATATAAACAAGCTGAAATAAAACAAAATATTCCGACTGAAAAACAAAATGACATAACAGTGCAAGAAACTGCAAAGCCGGTTGTAAAAAAAGTTTCAGCAATTGAACCTTATGCAATAATAATATTTTCAATATGTATATTACTTTCATTAGCAGTTATATTATTTGTTGCAAACCCTAAACCACAAACAGGAACAGAAGAAAAAGAAATTCAAGAAACAAATACTGTAAATATCCCGTCAATAGAAAAATTATGGAATAACTCAACAGAAGGTATTTCAGCATATCAAAACGGCAATAAATCAGAAACAAAAAAAACGGAAGAACCTAAGCAACAAGTAACTAAAGAACCACAAAAAGAAGAAACTGCAAAAAAAAAAGTTGAAGTAATTCAACAACCGACAAAACAAATAAGAAAGTCAAAATCGACTATCACAACAAAAGAAACGACTAAGCCTCAGCAAACTACTAATGATATAAAACCTTCAACGACTATAAACAAAGCACCTGCGACACCGAAAGCAAATCCTCAGGAATTAGCAAACTATAAAATCAAATTAAGAAATTACATAGCATCAAAAATTTCATTTACAAGTATAGTCGGTGACGGAGAATGTTCATTTTCATTTAAAATTTCATCAGGCGGAGCACTTACAAATAAAGCTCCCGTCAATTTATCCGACAATGAGAGTCTAAATGAAGCTGTATACAATGCTTTAAGACAAATTTACTCTTACAATACTCCACCATCAGGATACAAAAATGAGACACTAAAATTAACCGTAAGAATGTATAATAACAGCTTTGAAGTGTATTTACAGTAAGAATATGAATTATAAAAACCTAATAACAGTAAAGTTTTGTTACACTTTTTTGCACTTATTCCAAAAAAGATATATAATAATTGTATAAATTTGTAAACATTTTTTACTTAGCATGGCAAATTTAATAATGCACAGTTTTAATCCAATAGGTAGTGTAAGTTAGGATTTTAAATTGACGAATAAAGAAACAATAATAAGACAAGAGAAAGAAATTTTATACAACAAGACGTTGACCTCTAACCCTATTTCAGGGACAGGTTATATGCCTAGAATGAATGTTTCTCCTGCGAGAACTACCTCAAACCGTTTATACGGCGGATATAATTTAAACAACAATGACCGTGTTTTCGCAACTATTGATTATAAAGAAGTTATAACTTCATTAAAAGACGCTTTAAAAGGTAAAGAAAATACTGCTGACTTTTATAATTCTTTGCACTCATTGTTAATAAACAAAATGTGTGCACAATTCACAGCAGTAGGACTAATTCAAGAAAAGTCAAAATGTATCAATATAAAACTTACGGATAAAGTTGGCGGTACATATTCAACAAGAGTATTTTTGTCTGATGACACAAATCCAATAGTTGAATGTTTCAATAAACAAGAAACCGTAATCAAAAAAGATTCTAAATTCTTAAAATTGTCTTATTTGCAAACTCCTGCAGTTGCGATTATACCGTTAATCTCTGTAGGACAATGTTTGGGTGTAATGATTATCGGCGATAATAAAGTTGAAGAAAGCGCTGATTTATACACATTGATTGCTAATCACTACGCATTATTCATGCATAATTCCGAATTGATGGAACAAGCTAATGCTCATGCAAATACGGATATGTTGACATCTTTGAGCAACCACAGAGGATTCCAAGAAGTTCTGTCAACAGAATTAGAAAAAGCAGAAAAGAATAATACATCATTATCAGTAATAATGATGGACGTTAATAACATATCAAAAATTAACAGAGAACTTGGTCATGCTAAGGGTGATGAAGTTATAAAATTAGTTGCAGAAAAAGTTAAACAAAATATTCGCACTAATGATACGGCAGGAAGATATGGCGGAGACGAAATCGCTATCATACTTCCTAACACAGATATTAACGAAGCAAAATATTTAGCTGAATATCTTACTTATAGCTTGTCTTGCTGCTTTATTGATGATGTCGGACCAGTAAAAGTATCAGTAGGTCTTTCAAATTATCCTCAATGCGCAAAAGACCAAGAAAAATTGTTGATATCTGCAGAACAAGCAATGTATATATCTCAATCTAAAGGATATAAAGATGGCATGAGCGCTATAATCAGCGCATCAGACTTTAACTTCTGGGATGACATGGCATTACATTCATTTGCTGAAGTTCTTACAAAACGCCACTCTCAATTGGGTGTAAACTTTGAAGAAGAATTGGTAAATAAATTTGCAAGTGAAGAAATTTCTTCTCAACACCACTTGGAAGAATTAGCAACTTCTTTAGCAGGCGCAATTGATGCAAAAGACCCTTATACAAAAGGTCACTCAACATCAGTATCTAAATATTCCGAAGCTTTAGCAAGAGCTTTGAACATGCCTGAGCCTGAAGTTCAAAGAATAAAAATGGGTGCTTTACTTCACGACGTAGGAAAAATAGGTATACCTGAATCAGTATTGAAAAAACCTACTCAACTTTCTGATGAAGAATGGGAAATCATGAAACAACACCCTACAATCGGCGCAGAAAAAGTATTGATGCAAAATGAAGCATTAAAAGATTTGATGCCAATGGTAAAATACCACCACGAACATATTGACGGTTCAGGATATCCTTGCCAATTAAAAGGTGAAGAAATTCCGCTTGAAGCAAGAATTGTTGCCGTTGCAGATACATATCACGCACTAATCAGTGACAGACCTTACAGAAAAGGTTTGGGATTTGAAAAAGCATGCGAAATTATGCAATCAGGCGCAGGCACATTATGGGATGCTGAATTAGTTAGAAAATTCATTCAAATTGCTCCCGCACTTGCAACAACAATTTAAAATTTTACAAATAAAAAAAATCAGCCATACATTGATGTGTGGCTGATTTTTTGCTGTTAAAACAACAACATAATAAGTGTACAAAGTAACATTGTAAAATAATGTAAATAATATCTTAACATGCCAGCAAAAAAAAATTTGAGATGCTTTAATTAAGTATTATGAAAACACTTTTTAACACATTCAAGCCGGCTTATTTTTCTTTCACGGCTCATCAGACAAACCCTATTAAAAGAAAGAATTTAGAAAAAATGGAATGGTTGGAAACATCAGGAGACGGTTCTTATGCATCTGCTACTGTTGACGGTAACAATTCCAGAGTTTATCATGGTCTTTTAGCATCTTCTAAAAATGCTCCTGTAGAAAGAAACGTCATTTTACAAAGAATAGATGACGAAGTTTCTGTTGGCGGAAAAAATCTTAAGATTTCAAACGTATCATACGGTGGCATGAAAGAAGGCTACAAAAAAGACGAAATGGTTGAAATCAAAGATTTCACAACATTACCTGTTCCTACTTGGAAATATGATTTAGGCGAAAACAAAACATTGAAAAAACAACTTGTAATGCCTGAAAAAGTAGGTAATCCTGAAGTTGTAACAGGTTATACGTATGATGCTCCTGAAGGTTCCGAACCTATAACAATAAAGGTTAGACCGTTTGTAAACAGCAGAAGTATCCACGGCGGCGGTAACGGAGTAAAAGAATGGTATTACTCAAGAGGAACAAAAGGCGCTGTTGTAAACGCTAAAAAATGGGACAACAATATTGAACCTACTTATTTAGCATGGTCAAAACCTGTTAAAGTTAATGACAAAGGTCATTTTTATAATGATTATTACTACAAAAGAGAAGCAGACAGAGGACTTCAACAAAAAGAAGACGGTGTATATCAACCACTTGAACTTGAAGTAACTCTTAAACCGGGTGAAACCTTCTCATTTATGGCAGCAACTTCTCCTGTAAAACGTGAAGTTAGCATTCAAAATGAAGTAGCTAAAAAACAAGACAGACTTGAAGGTCTTTTCAAACAATCAGGTTTGCCAAGAAGCAAAACAATAGATAACCTTCAACGTGCAGCTGACCAATTTGTAGTTCACAGAAACTCAATTGACGGTAAAACAATCATGGCAGGTTACCACTGGTTTAATGACTGGGGACGTGACACAATGATTTCATTACCTGGTTTAACTCTTACAACAAAACGTTTTGATGATGCAAAATCAATTTTATCATCATTTGCAAAATATGCTAACAACGGTATGTTACCAAACAACTTCCCTGAAGGAGCAAATGACAGACCCGGATATAACACACTTGATGCTTCAATGTGGTGGTTCAACGCATTAGACCAATACACACAAGCTGCAGGTGATAAAGCTGATATGAAGTTCGTAAAAGAACAATACGGCGCATTGAAAGATGTTGTAAAACATCACATGTACGGAAGAATGACAGCTGAAGAACTTGAACAACAAAACCCTCTTATGAAAGGTATTGTTACTAAAGGTCAAGGCAAACTTCCTGTAGGTGACGGAAACAGCGGTATCGGTATGGATAAAGACGGTTTAATTACTGCTGATGACGGTCAATTAACTTGGATGGACTCAGCTAAATGGGATCCTAATGCAAGAAAATCTCATCCGTACACACCTCGTGACGGTAAAGCAGTAGAAATCAATGCTTTATGGTACAACGGCTTAAGAATTATGGCTAACTTAGCCGACAAATTCGGTGAAAAAGAAGAAGCTAAAAAATATACAGAACTTGCTGATGTAGTAAAAGGCAGTATGCAAAAATTCATCAATCCAAAAGGCGGATTATATGATTTAATTGATACTCCAAACAATCCTGAATACAGAGCTAACAGAGGCAAACAAGTTCGTCCTAACCAAATAATTGCAGCTTCTTTAACTCACAGCGCTTTTGATAAAGAAACTCAAAAGAGCATTGTAAAAACAGTTCAAGATAAACTTCTTACACCTTATGGCTTGAGATCTCTTGCTAAAGATGAAGAAGGATATGCACCATATTATCCAAACGGAAACGGCGACACTCGTGACGCTGTTTACCACCAAGGTACTGTTTGGAGCTGGCAAATAGGTCCGTTCTGTGATGCATACTTGAATGCATACGGCAATACAAAAGAAGCTAAAGAAAAAGTAGTAGGCTTTATTACTCCGTTACTTGACCATATGGAAGGTAAAGTTCCTGCTCACGCTGATAGCGGATGCTGTGTAGGCGGTATTGCTGAGATATTTGACGCTACAGGCGATTTCCATGCTAAAGGAACTGTTAACCAAGCATGGTCAGTTGCAGAAGTTCTAAGAACATATGCAAAAGTTCAAGATGTAGCTAAATTTGAATAAGTAGTTTTCATAATAAAAAATATAATAGCGGTGCAAATAAATTTGCACCGTTTTTTTCGCAATATTTATTTACATACTATAAAGATTCTCTAAAAAATTCCGATAACAAACATGTCTACGATGAAAATAAAGGGTGTGTGTTATGGGGTTAGATTCAATTTCAAATGTTAGTGCAAACATGGTTTATGCAGTAAATGCTGTGCATTTAGGAGCTCATCAATTAAGCGAAGAATTGATTAAAAAATTAAAAGCATTAGGAATCGACCCTACAACAGTAAAAAGTGAAACTGAAGCAAGAGCACTTATTGCGCAAGCTGAAAAACGCCAAAATACAGCTCAAGTACAATCTTTTGAACCAAAAGCACCAACTTCTGAAGTTGACAGAAAAAAACTTCACGATGATATAAAAAATTTTGGAGACAAAGTCGGAATTGACGTTAAATTGATAAAAACACTAAAAGATATTGTTGACCGCTTTGATGCTGTTGTAAAAGAATATACTGTTGCAGCAAGTGCGCAAGCTAATAAAAATATGTCTGTTGGTAATAATAAAAATGAATATGCAATAAAAATTTCAACAGGGGCAGAAATTTCCGAAAAACCTGAAATTTTACAAGCTGATTTCAAGAGTATTAAAGAAAGAGTAGATAAAATCGAACAAGAAAAAAATAATATGTTTGCAGGTCAAGACATGTTAGCAATGATGAACAGAATGAAACTTGGCATTTAGAAAATATTTAAAAAGTAAAAAGTCGTAAAACATTATTTGTTTTACGACTTTTTTTGTACGATAATATAATAAAGATGAGGTGAGGAAAATGAAGAAATTTTGGATAATATTTGGAAGTATTTTAGGCGGAATCGTAGTTATTGCATATTTAGCATTTTTATTTGTGTTACCGAATGCAATTGACTTAAATCAATATAAACCGACAGTACAAAAACTTGTACATGAACAAATTCCATTAAATGTCGATTTTGAAAATTTAAAAATAACAACAACTCCGTTACTTTCAATTGGAGTAAAAGCAGATAATTTAAGTGTAAAATTTGATGACGGTGTATCATTGTTTTCGGCAGATAACGCAAAATTCAGAATTGCACTGCCAAGCTTGCTTTTGTTGACAGCTAAAGTTTCAACTGCAGAAATCAATAACCCTAAATTAAATTTCACAATAGTTGACGGAAAACAATTCAAAATATTGATGCTTGTTGAACAAATTCTCCAAAAACAAGAAGAAACCATCACTCCTGAAGCAACTGCTGAAATTGAAAGCGGAGCAGATATTTCGTTCATAAGAATAAAAGTTCCAAATGTAAGACTTAATAATTATGATGTGCTGATAACAGACGAAAAATCAGGTCATAAACTTGAATTAAAGGGTGAATGTTTAAAACTTGCATATCTTAACGGAAAAGTGGTTAAAGCAAAAACTAATGCGAAATTTTACAGTGATGAAAAGAAAAATATAACTGCAGATATAGATATTAACTCTTTCTTGCCGCCTGCACAAAAACTGGATGCAGAAGATGATAAGCCTGAACGTGTGGAACTTCCGTTTGTTAACCCTGTTTTAACTTACAGAGAATATGATTTGAAATCAAACGTTACAACTAAATTGAAAATAAGAGAGAAAAACGGACTGATTAAATTAAACGGATTTTTAAATATTGATAATACAACACTAAAACTTGCAGATTACAATTTACCGGAATGTTACTTCCATGGTAATTTTAAAGGCACAGAAGGAGATATTGATACAACCATTTCGGTTGCAAAAAATAAAAATATAAAATTAAACAGTATTTTTGATTACGGCAAAAATACAAAACTAGATATGGCTGTAAATACTGATAGAATTGAGTTTCAAGATTTGATTACACTTGCAAAAGCATATCTTGATTCACTCCATATAAAAAATGACCTTAATTTGATTAAAGGTACAGGTTATTTAGAAGCAAACGCAACTTTAAAAACTAATTTGAAGAAACTTGTTTCTGACGGTAAAATTACAATTAGAGACGGCGGAATTATAAACAAAAATATTAAACTTGGTATAACAAAAACAAATGCTAATATTTTACTGGGAAACAACAATCTTAATATAAAAGATACTTACACTTACATAAATAATGCTATTTTAAAAGTTGAAGGTAATATTGATGAAAAATCAAATTCTGATATAAAAGTTTATGCTGACAGAATTCCTATTCCGGGACTATTCAGAGCATTTGCGCCTAATGATGTAAAAAGAAGCATAATGGTAAATAACGGTAACGTTACTTTAAACGCAAAATTTACAGGCAAATTAAAAGAAGCATTATGTGATGCAAAAATTTTAATTGCAGGTTTTTCAATGCGAGATAAAAATAATTCATTCAGAGTTATCAATGAAGATTTAGAAATAAACATGAACTCCGATGCGAAAATAAATTCAAATCAAATCAATTTGGTAAACAAAGGTTTAACAGTTATTTTACCGCAAACAAATTCAACAATAAAAGATAATGTTTTGAAAGTTGATATTAACGGAACAAAATTAACAATAAATCCGACGGATGTCTTTGTAAACAATACTTCAAAAATAACCTTTGACGGGGTTATAGATTCAAATAAAGAAAAACCTGTATTCAAAATAAACGGTAAAGGCGGACTATATGCAACTGATTTGAAGAAATTTGCAGGAGTACAAGCTGCACCGTTTATTGAAGCAAAAGGTCAAATACCTTTGGAATTAGTTATAAACGGTGATGATAAACGTCAAAATCTTGTTCTGAAACTTCTTGCTTCAGCAGAAAACTACATTACACCTGTTAAATTTAAACAAACTAACGGTAAAGACACTGTTTTACAGGCAAAAATTGATTTTAAAGGTGACAGATTAAAAATTAAAGAAACAGGTCTTTATACTGTTACAACGAGCAAAGATGAAGAAGGTAACATTGTAGAAAATCTCGATGAAATTGCAGAAATAAACGGTACAATTACAAACTTAAACAGTACGCCATTTATAAATGTAATCAGAGTGAATATTCCAAAAGAATTAAATGCGACTCTTTGCGGATTTAGAAATGCAGGATTTGACGTGAATGGTAAAATGCTTATATTCGGAAATTCTAATTCTCCAAGAATGCGCGGTAAATTTAATATCAAAAAACTGTATATAAAAGATTTAATGACAACAATGGATAATCTTGCACTGGATTTCAGGGGAAAAATCTTGAATACGAATGTAAGAAACCTAATTCTTAACGGTTCTGATATCAACACTCAGGCAGATATTTCTCTTGAACCGTCAAATATAACACGAATACATAATGTCAGAGTAAATTCAAATAAAATTGATTTGGACAAATTGATGATGGTTGCAACAGCTGCATCAAGAATTGTACCGTCAAGCAATCAACCTGCTGCGGCACCGACATCTATACCTGTTGCATTGAGAAACAGCTCAATTAACTTAAGACATATAAAAACCGGTAACATCAATATTTACAATACTTTTGCAAATGTTTCCCTGTTAAGAAATAACTTCTATATTGATAATCTCAGAACAAAAGCCTTTGACGGTAATATTAACGGAAATATTACAATGAACTTATTGAATAATATTTTAAAAATTAACGTTAAAGGTACTAATGTAAACACTGAAAAAATGTTACTTGATGCTGCAAATCTAAAGGACGCAATAACAGGAAAATTGGCATTTGATACAGACATACTATTCAATGCAGGAGCACCCGATTACAATTCTCAAATGAAAGATTTGTCAGGTAAAGTTAATTTCACTATACTTGACGGTCAATTCGGTCCGTTCGGTAAATTGGAAAATATGATATTGGCAGAAAATATCAGAGAATCTCAATTCTTTAAAACTGCATTAGGAGGTGTATTAAACGGTTTAACCTCTATTGATACAACACACTTTAAAGAATTAAAAGGAACTTTATCGTTTAAAGACGGTATTACAACAATTAACCCTATAACCTCTGACGGAAATGTATTAACATTACATATTGCAGGTGATTTTGATTTACTGCAAAATACTGCCGATATGAAAGTCAGAGCAAGATTAGCTTCTATGATAGCAAATGTTTTAGGACCTATTGCAAACGTAAACCCTGTTAATTTGGTAAAAGTTACACCAGGGTTAAATATAGCTTCCGCAAAATTATTTACACTGTTTACCCAACAGGTTACGCAAGAGGAACTTAATGCAATACCTTCATTCAAGACAAAAACAGATAATTTGAATTCGACGAATTTCCAAATTGTCTTAAAAGGTGATGTTAATAAACCGCTGTCACTTGTTAAATCTTTCAAATGGCTTGCTCTGCAATCACAAATCAATTTAGCAAAAGATTTTGTTGCAACATTACCTGAACCGGATTCACTAGATGCAACGGTCGCAGATATGGAAGCTAAACAAGAAGAAGAAGCAAAAACAAGCTCTAAAATAAAAAATATATTCTTCAAAAAAGATAAAAAACTTGAAGAAGAAAAGATATTAGAAACACAAAAAGAGCTTGAAAAAATACAACAAAGCGAAGAAGAACTTTAATAAACAGAGAACTGTGAACGCTGAACTGTGAATGTAGTACAAACTGTCTAATTCACTATTCACGCACCACAGTTCTTTATTTATTCATACAACAATTTTTGTATTTTTTACCGCTTCCACATGGACAAGGATCGTTTCTGCCGATTTTTTCGCCACGTCTTACAGGTTTTACTTCAATTTCTTCTTCTTTTTCTTCAGAACTGTCAAAGTTTTCGGCAGCACGTGAAAGATTAGTTTCAACTTCTTCACGTTGAACAATTTGCACTCCAAACTTCGTTCTGAATAAATGTTTTACAGTTTCAGCCTGAATATCATACATCATATTATTAAACAGGTCATAAGCTTCTTTTTTATATTCAATAAGCGGATCCTTTTGACCGTAAGCTCTCAAACCTATACCGTCTCTTAAGATATCAATATTGTGTAAGTGGTCTATCCAGCGATTATCGACAACCTGAAGCATTATATCACGTTCAACACTTCTTGCAATATTATCATCTTCAAACGGATGCTGTATTTTTGGGTTTTCTTCATATTGCGAGATAACATCATTATAGAAATTAACCATTTCTTCCTCGTGTTCACGATATTTTTGTTTTGCCATATCCAAAATTTTGTCGTACATTTCGCTGTAAGTTAAATTTCTTATATCAGAAACACTAACTGTGGACAATTGCGGAATAATTGAGTGAAGTTCTTTTATCAGAGTATTCAAATCTTCTTCAATATATTCTTCAATATGCATATTTGGAGAAATGTAACTGCTTAAAAGTCGGTCAATTTCTCTTTCAATCATATAAATAACATCTTCTGAGAGATTTTTGCCAAACAAAACTTTCTTGCGCTGTTCATAAAACTTTTCTCTCTGAACGTTCATAACATCATCATATTCAAGAACAGATTTTCTTATGTCAAAGTGATATGTTTCAACCTTCTTTTGCGCAGACTGAATTTGAGCCGTTATAATCGGATTTTCTATTGCCATATCATCTTCAACATTGAGCGCATTCATCAAATTGATAATCTTTTCGCCACCGAAAATTCTCATCAAATTATCTTCCAACGACAAGAAAAATCTTGTAGAACCCGGGTCTCCCTGACGAGCTGCACGACCTCTTAACTGATTATCAATACGTCGTGATTCGTGTCTTTCTGTACCAATTACGTGTAAACCGCCCGCTTTTACAACTTCTTTATGCTCACGCTCTGTTTCTTCTCTTGTTTCGGCTAATATTGCGTCTTTCTTTACTTCATAATTTTCATCATCAGTCGTTATATGATACTCTTCAAGTTTTTCTTTTGCCAAGTACTCGGCATTACCACCAAGCAGAATATCCGTACCACGACCAGCCATATTGGTTGCAATTGTAACCGCACCTTTACGACCAGCCTGAGCAATAATGTATGCTTCTTTTTCGTGATGTTTTGCATTTAAAACGTTATGTTTTATGCCTTTTTCTTTTAATAAATGAGAAATATATTCGGATTTTTCAATACTTATAGTACCAACAAGAACAGGTCTGCCAATTTTATGCATCGCAATTATATCTTCTACAACGGCGTTATATTTTTGTTTTTCACCTTTATAAATTACGTCGGAATAATTTATTCTTATATCTTTTTTATTCGTAGGAATCACTGTTACTTCAAGATTATAAATCTTGCCAAATTCTGCTTCTTCTGTCATTGCAGTACCCGTCATGCCTGAAAGTTTTGGATACAATCTGAAAAGATTTTGGAATGTTATACTTGCAAGTGTTTGAGTCTCGTCCTGAATTTTAACACCTTCTTTTGCTTCGACAGCCTGATGTAAGCCGTCAGACCAGCGTCGGCCTTCCATTAAACGACCTGTAAATTCGTCAACAATACAAACTTCGCCATTTTTAACCACATAGTCAGTATCTTTTATAAACAATTCTTTTGCCTTTAATGCTTGCAGTAAATGGTGAGCGTAATTGTCTTGAATATCAAACAAGTCCTTACAACCTATCAATTCCTGAGCTTTATCAATACCGTCTTCCGTTAAAATAACATTTTTATTTTTTTCATCAACTTCATAATCAATAACTTTTTCCAATTTAGGCGCAATTTTTGCCATTAACTGATAAGTTTCAGCAGATTTTTCAAGACGGCCGCTAATAATTAACGGAGTTCTTGCTTCATCAATTAAAATACTGTCAACTTCGTCGACAATTGCATAATTATATGGGCGTT
>CAJOPF010000116.1 GCA_905236205.1 Candidatus Gastranaerophilales bacterium | reverse complement strand
GTCGGATAATCATAGTAATCATTCCATTTTGTTAATGGAATAAGTTCTTGATTTGTTTCTCTTGTTTTGCTGTTTTCTGATGTTTTCTTTGTTTCTACTGGCATGTTAAAATTCCTTTCTAAAATATTTGTATCTTTTTGATACTTCTATTTTGAACGAAATCCTAAAAAATAAAAGTCCTAATTTTTGGTACTAAATTTGGATTTTTCAAAAAAAATAGTACCATTTTTTGGTACTATTTTTTGTTTTTGTTTTTAAGTATAAACTCTATTGCTGCAGTTTTATTAAGCATTATTTAGCACACAAAGGATTTTAAAAACACAAAAGCGATTAAAACCTTTCGGACATACATCCGGTTTTAATCGCCAATTTTGGTAACGAATAACTTTGCGGACATACATCCAGTTATCTTGCAGTTAAACTGCGTAGTTACATCATTATTATAACCTCTTTCTTTGTATTTTTCAACCCTCTATTACATCTTTTAAAAAAGTTTTGATAATAAAACGAAACGAAGTGGGTAAAAAATAATTTTAAAAATTGAAGCATTTTTTGGGCTCACCAGACCCTCTCTTAGTTGCAAAATTTTTACAGTACCTTTTGCAGTGCGGATTTTCGGCTTGTGAGTATTTTAAGGGCAGTAGGAGGCTCAAGAACGAGAGTTAAAATTTATCCTACAATTTATACCTAAATATCAAACAACCCATGTAGGTTTTTAAAGTGCGTGGAGAGAATAAAGAGTAAAGCACGATAATAAAACGTGAAAAATATTTTTAAGCCTTTTTTTAAAAACTATTTGTTAAAAATAGCAGTATAAAATTAATTATTATTGCACAGATTATAAGTAAATTAAATGTTTTGATACATAATATATCTATTTTTTTATCTATAATTTTACCAATAATATGAAACATCAAATATATAGCATTAAATAAAACTAAACCAACCAATAAAATAAAAAATGTTAATTTAAAAAATGATGTTGTTTGTATTTGAGCAAACGAATTTGTTAAAAGAGAAATACCACCCGTAAAAGATAATATTATTGCAGAAAATATACTTAACGTTGTAATTACATCAATTTTAGAGTTTTCAATTTTATTATTAGCACTTTCTAATTTATCTTTTGCTATTTTAAGTTCCTCTTTTGCCTTTTTTAAATTTTTTTTTGTATTTAAAATTTCATTATTTAGTTTTATATTTTCTTTAATTAATGAATTAACATTTGTATATCTTATAATTTCTAAATTAAGATGATCAACAAGTTTATTTATGCATTTTATAAAATACATTTGTTCTTCTGTAGTTGTATCATTATTATTAAATTTATTGTTCACAACTTTTAACAGTTGAACAAGATTTTCTTGCAGTGCTTCTAAACTTTTTTCATCTTCTTTAGAAGATGATTTACTATCAATATTTTCAATTAGTTGATAAAAAGTAGAATAATAATGCCTAAAATTATCTTTGTAAATATCATACAAAGAATTTATAATATTAGCAATTTCCTCATCTGATATTTGATATGATAATTTTTCAATATAGTTTTCCAAACTAATTTGTTTTTGATGTTGTTGTTCAATAGTTAACAAATTTAATTTTCGCACTCCATTTCTTCTATTAGAGTAAATGGTATGAGTTCTTTCAGACCAACATCATGTACAGTTTTATACCAAGCAGTATTCGACTTATGAGTTTTTTCTACAAGTTGATATGGAGTCAATTCTATACATTTATCAATAGTTGCATCAATAATTTCTTTGTCATTATTATTAATTTCTATTTGAAAATCTCGTAGTATTGGTACTCCACCATAAGCACAAAATTCATAATAAACATCTGGCACTACGGGGCCGAATTTCCAAGCATAAATTTCATTATCAAAAAGATATTCTTGTGTTGCTTTAAAATAATCTATCCACAAAAAGTAAAGTATTTTTTGTAATTTTAAATTGCTAATAGGTTTTTGTTTTTTATTGCAATAATTAATTACATATCTAGCAATATCCAAAGCATTATACATAGTTTTATCCTCTTTTTGTGTATATTATATATTCCACATTTTTATATTTTTTATAACTATTTTTGACTTTTATTAATTAAAATTACTCAATAATCTACCCTATAATAATTTTAATATTAAATTTTTATTGAGCAAGATTTTAATAGTTTAATGTTAACTTATTTTATGAAAAAAATTATGATACATAGATATGATTTTAGTATATAACATTTTTCTATATATTAAGTCCGTGTTTTTACGGACAAAAATTCACAGAGCATATATATTTTAACATTTACAATACAAAAAATCTGTTATAATATAAATGCTGTGGTAAGGTTGGCCAACTTTATCACATATTTATAGAAATCAAAATAGCACTTATCTTTTATGGTAAGTGCTACTTTTTATAAATAACATCATTAAGAGAAAATAATATTTAACTTTTTATTTCATTTCTCATGCCTGCATTTTAGCACATTTCTTTCTTTATTCTTTGAATGTCTATAATCTTTTTTCCATGTTTATTTTTTATATCTTCAAGTGTAGTTTTGGCCCAAGCAACTTCTGTAAATTCCATTTCATGATAACCATTTTCACCATTTAAAGAGACTATTATTTTATCTCCGGGAATACCTTTTGGATATACTCTAAAGGTTGGTAATAATTCTAAAAAATAAGAAGGTGCAGGCATGAATTAATAAGGAGCGAATACTATGGAAAAAGATAGAACATTATTTGGAACAAAGGTTATAGATTTAAAAAGTAATAAGCAAGCATTAATATTATATACCTGGAAGAATGTATTTGCTGATGGTGTAATAGACTTTGCAACTTGCGTTGATGAAGACGGCAAAAAATACAATATTTCATTAGATAATTTGACACAGTTTGATGTAGAATAAATGAATAGGAACTGTTAAAATGATAATAAAGAATAAGAAAACAAAAGAGATAGATGAAATCCAATATAATGATTTCAAAAATAAATATAAAAAAGAGATAACAGAAGCATTCGAGAGTTACAAAAGAACTCAATTAAATAAGCAATACTACACCTATAATAAAAACAATTCATTAGAGCAGGATTTTTTCTTTGATTTACAATGGAACTTTAATCACTTTGGAATGTCCAATTGGTATATTGAAAGAATGTAAAACACACAAAAAAAGACTACAATCTTTATAAAAGAAAGTAGTCTATTAGTGAAGTAGGATAAAACTTTTTACAAACGTTGCAAGTACCAACGCACTTTAGTTCTGATAAATTTTCCTATGTCGTTCTGTTCAACCCATGAATAAGGCGGAAGATAAATTATATCTATTTTCCCTGCACTTGAAGTGTTAGGATGTTTTAAACCAAATTCATAATGCGTAAGCACTGTATCAGGTGTTACTTTAATGTCATATTTTTTGCAGAGTTCTGCAACTAATTTAAAACAGGTTTCACATTGTTTTGCGGTTAATGGGTATTCGGTTTTTTTAATATTTACTCCATTAGGAACATACATACCGCACATTGCTACACCAATTGAGCCTGTATTGCCACCGCCGGTATGAGCAGCATAATTTGCATCGTTGCAATTTTCGTTATCTTCAGGTCTGTGATTACAAGGCAAAACTTTACCTGAATCCATTACAGCATAATGATAACTGTCTAAAATTTTAGTATTAATATTATAACTTCCGCCAGTCCAGTGTATAATAATTCTTTTCATATATTAGCCTCGTGCTTTTATAATCATATCTAATTTCTTGTCCATGCTGTCTAATTTTTTATCCATTTTGTTTTCAATGAATTCATCTTGTGCTGAAATATAATCTTTTAATTCAAGTTTTAAATTTGCTAAATCCAAACGTGTAGCAAAATAATTTGACTGTATAATAACAACGAATACAGCCACAGCAATAATAATATTTTCTTTCGTTAAAATTTTGTCCATAATCATCTTATCCTTATCTCTTGTGCTAAATTTTCATTAAAAATCATCATTTTTCTATTTCTTTAATTTTGTTATCCAAAACGTACTTGTACCAGTGGGCCGGTGTTATACACCAGGCTGGCAGTTCAAAATATTCTTTTATCGGATAAAAGGCTCGTGCGATATATTCAGAGCAAATTAAACCTTGACGGTCCTCTTGTTTTCCGTTGTTTCTGTGCAAACTTGCAAGCATTAAATCTTTAATAGATTTCATTGCATATTGTTCACCGAGCAATTCATCAAGAACTTTAAAATCCAAGTCTATTTGATAAAATTTGTATTCATTGATTGCATCTTTTTCAACGAGTTTAAATTTATCTTGCTTATAATGTCTGCAACCTGAATTTAAACCGAGTTCAAGTCTTGCTGTGTGTGTTGATTCATAAATAAACCAATCATCAAACCTGTAAACAAGTGCAATTATGTGCGTAGGAACTTTATCAGAATTCGGACAATATATCTTTGAATATTTAGCGATTTTCTTTGCTATCAAAGATGTACCAAATTGAAGTCCTATGTAAGTTTTTGTTTTGTCGAAATTTTTAAACATTGTGGTTTTTCCTATACATTTTGTTTTTTTTCAATAATTGTTGCTGTAATTTTGCGTTTAATTTTTTCTCAATTCTTGCTCCGGATTTAGCAACTTTTTCTCTGACTTCTTGCGGTACTTGTTCAGCAGGTAAGCCTTTTGTTTGTGCATAAGCAAGTGCAAAATTGATAACTGCAAGATTAACGGCATAACGTACATCATCAGCCTTTGAGAAATTATCCCATTTTTGAAGTACATTAGTAACAATAAAATCTTCAATATGTTCACGTTTATCATCAATTTTGTAGATTATTTTTTCAAACATAATAAATTCCTTTATAGAATACGAGGGGCTTGTTGCGTAGCCCCTTACGTAGCCCTGCCAATCGCAACGGCATCAAGACGTTCTCTGTTGAACTTTTACACTCGTGTACTTTGAGCAACTTGTAGTATTAAATACTAGGCGAGGTCATTATCTATTGTTGAATTTGTTGTCGTTTGTATTTCAAATCTGCCCATCTTTGTTGAAAATCAAACTCGAAAGCCTTCCATTCTTGCAGAGTCATGTCAACAGGTGGATGGAATTGATGTGCAACCAGCCATTCTTCTGTGCATTCTTCTGCCTTTGTAAAATCAGGTTTTTGATAAAATATTAATAGCTGTGCAATTTGTTCTGTCATACCTTCAAAATCTCTGACATATTTATCTACCAATTCTATTGTTTGAGGTGCATTAGCATAACCCTCTGGAATTTGCCTGTAATAACTATTATTGCCTTTTGAATCTTTCATTGAAGTTTCTATAAATTCTTTTTCAAAGTTCATCTTTCGTTTGACTGATTGTTTTTGTTCATATTCAGGATCCAAAATAATTTTTTCTCCATTCCAAATGTATTTTTCAATTTCGTCAAATATTTCTTGCGAAATTTCAACGTTAATCACATTTTCTGCGATTTCTTTAAAATTTCCGCAATGACTGATTTTATTATCTTTAATAAACGCATAATACATACTAAATAACTCCTATTCTTCTATATCCGTAAACCCTTGTGTACATATAACTAACAGAACTGCTTCTTATATCTATTGAAACTTCTCTGTCATTGCCAACAGGAATAGTAAATAAATTTGAGCCGTATAATTGATTATATGTTATAAAATGACTGTACGATATTGAATTGGCGACAGGGTCTAACAAAGACGAAGAAAATAAAATTGAAGAATACGAATTTGCGGCAGATGTTTTTGCCACGCTGCCTATCAAAATTTCGTAGTCAAAGCCGTCATCAGGCAAATAAGAAGATAAATCATAAGTGTATTTGCCTACGTCAAGCGGACCTTCATCAGTTGGCAGGCTTTGTACAACTCCGTTTGCCTGTACCCATTGTCCTTGTTGCGTTATATTATAAACAACATTATTTACTGCTCTTATTGTACCTGATACAATTGAAATACTGCCTAATAATACTAAATTATTTGCTTTTTCCCAAGCAGCACCATTATATTTATACAATGTTAGCGGCGAACGAGCATAGTCCAAAAAATAATCATTATTTGACGGGTTTTGCGGATATGCGGTCCCGACAAATAGATTATTGCCTAAAATCAAAACACCTGTAACATAGTCTTTAAAAACCTTATAAATTCCGTCTGCTTCATTAGTTATTGAATAGACAACTTCCTCATCAAAAGTTTTTGAATAACCTTTTACGGTTGTTATTGTACAAGGCTTACAAATTAAGTCCGTACCTACATAAATCGTTTTGGCTTGTAAATATGTTGCTGTTATATCAATTGAGTATAATGCAGGATAAGTATTACTCAAATCACATTTTTTACAAAACTATCTAAAGCACTTGCCTTGTGCTTTTGCACCCAAAATTTCTTTTTGGAAATTTAAGGTTTTTTCAGGCTCATCAAGGAAACAATGAACACAGTTTCTAAGAAGTTCGCTTACTGCGATTTTTCTTCTAGCACTCACTACTTTTAAATTTTCTAACTCTTGATCTGTAATTCTTGTTGCTGCTGATGGTTTGTCCATTTTACTTTTACCTTTCTTCTGCAAAGATTTTGCCTTCTCTTGTTTTGGTTTTTGTCGTCAGAACCACTTATAAACTGACCCGGTTTTATTTCTTTGCAAAAATACTCCATTTGTTGTATTGTATGCATGTCGTTTTGTATGCTAACATACTAACACACATATAATCAAAAATCAACAAATATAATCAAAAAGTAAACAAAATTTTTATAAATTGGGTTAAAAATGACATTAGACGTATATTTAGAACAGTTACAAAAATTAATAAAGCGAAAAGTTTCGTATAAAGAAATAGCACCTATATTAAAATTAAG
>CAJOPF010000115.1 GCA_905236205.1 Candidatus Gastranaerophilales bacterium | reverse complement strand
TACAAAAGGAATAGTTGCTCCAACCCCGAATCCGTATTTGGTCAACGCAATTGTTAAAAGTTATTATTACCATAAACAAATTCAAAATGGCAGAACAATTGAAGATTTAAAAAATGAAGAAAAATTAAAAGACTCTAAATATATTCGTAATATCTTAAATTTAAAATATCTTTCTCCTGTGTTAACAGATCAAATCTTGAACGGAGTTCAGTCAGAAGATATGAGTTTACAAAAGTTGATTAATTTTCGGTTTTAACTTTCTATTAAAAAGATATTCTCAAAAATCTGTCAAATATTTTATGTGGGCGATTTATTTTAAAGTTTTGATGGTTATACAACATAAAACTTTGGTAATAATTTCACAATTTATTTGAATAAAAACACCGCATTATTTTACATTATTTAATTTTGCATAATTGGGATTTGTACGCATACGTTCAAATATTTTCCATATATCATCATTAGGCTCATTTTTAACTAAATATTCAAATGATTTATCATTAATAAGATTTAATACTTTTAGCATTAGTTTAAATGAGTATATATTCATTCTGTTTTTAGAAATAATAGTACGAACATCTTGTAACCATTCTACATCTAATTCTGAATATAGTCTTTTGTCTCCTTTTCCAACTCTTGCTGGTGATACAAGACATTCTTCATCGTAGGTACGTAGCCTATCAGCACTTATACCTAAGATTTCAGAAACTTGTGTAACATTGTAAAATGGTTTGTCTTTTTCAATAAGCATAATTTGCCCTCTTTTGTCATGTTACAATGATTTCTATATTAAATAAATTAAGTAAATAAAGATTTGTAAAAGTTAGGTAAAAAAATATTGCATTAAAAAATCTTTTAATATACACTTAAAACTACAAAGATAAAAAGGAGAAAAATATGACTATAAGTAGAGTAATTGGAAATAATGGCTATTTGGAAATATATAACGAGAATGGTCTTAGTGGCAAAGTATTTATAGGTAATAATAAATCTATTCCTCAATACAGCGGTACTCAAGTAACAGTAATGGATTTACAAGCAAGAACATATTATTACTATGACGAACAAGGAATACTTGTTGGAACAAGAAAATTTTAATAAAAAATATATTATTTAAATTATAAAAAATTTGTAAGAAATTAGAAAAGATACTTTATTGAAAGGAGAAAAATATGGCAATTGGAATTGTTAAAGGAAAACCAGGTTTTTATCAAGTTATTGATGATAAAGGACGTATTTTATGTAGCATTGGTGATACTGGAACGTTAGTTGGTTATACATCAAATACTGTTACTATTAAAGAATGTGGTGTAATTAGAATGTATGATGAAAACGGGCATTATAAAGGGTCAACTTCAGCATAGTTGCTAACAAAGAGTTTAAAAGAGGAAAATGTATATTTTCCTCTTTTTATGGGTCAATATCTGACACATGAACAATTTATACGTAATTTGTAAATTGAATATAAAGAGAGTATATATGGATAAATTTACCATTTTAGGTATTGGTAATTCAGGTAATAATATTGTAAATTACATATCAGATAAATTGGATAAAGATAATTGTGATTTAGCCTGTATAAATACCGATAAACAGTTGTTAGAATTTTCAAAAACTGATTGCAAATTACAAATCGGTAAAAATACATGTGCTAGTTTTGGTTGCGGAGGACAGGTTTCCACTGGCAAATCCGCGGCAGAAGAAAGTAAAGATGATATTAAGAATTTTTTAAAAGATGTTAAGCAACTAATTATTGTATCAGGTTTTGGAGGTGGATGCGGTACAGGAGCAAGTTCTGTTGTTGCACAATATGCCGTACAAATGGGTATAAAAACTTCTTGTATATTAACTGTTCCATTTAGTTTTGAAGGGAAAAAACGGAGAGATCAAGCATTAGAAGGTATTGAGTTAATGAAAGACGTTGTTAATGGAAAATTTATTCTTTTTTACTGTAGTGAAATTTTGAATAATCTAGAAGGCAAAAGTGTTGGATTATGCGAAGGTTTTAAACTTGTTGATATAAAAGTTTATGAGGTTTTGAAAAATCATATAGATAATAACTACTAAAACAGTCAAAATAATTAAAATGAATATGACAAAAAATCACCCAATAGAAACATATTATAGCCGTTTTAAAAAAAATAGAGCCATAATAAGAAATTATCATGAGGGTATTTATTATTGCTATTTAATAAACAATAAGGGTGAATTATTGCATAAATTTGAACCGGATATTTGGGTTAATGTTATTGAAGATGATAATGTTATTGTGGCTTCTGATAGTGATTTTAATGGAACTGCATTATTTGATTTCAATGGCAAACAATTAACAAATTTTGTTTATAAGGAAATATACGGTGGAGTTGAAGAAGGATTTTTTGAAGTTCGTAATTTGAACAATAAAGCAGGTCAATTAAGTATGCAGGGAGTAGAAATTATACCTTGTATATATGAGGACTCCCGTTATTTTCATGAGGGTATTGCTTCAATGAAATTGAACGACAAATGGGGCTGTGTTGATTGCAACAATAATACTGTAATACCATTTATTTACGAAGATTTGGGTATTGGTTACGATAATAAAATTTGTGCAAAAAAAGAAAATAAATGGGGTGTTATTGATAAATTTAATAGCAAACTTATAGATTTTAAATTTGATGATATAAATTTGTATATAAACCGTGATGACGGTTCATTCCCTACCAAGATAAATGACAAATGGGGAATTATAGATATTTACGGAGAAACAATTTACGATTTTATTTATGACGATTGCGAAAATTTAGATGAAAAAGGCTGGTTCAAATTCAAAAAAGATGATAAATGGGCAATTTATTCCAGTGAAAAAAATGAATTTATAAGCGATTTTATATATGAAGATGTAGAATACTACTCTGATGGTCTATGCCTTGTTAAGCTAAATGGTAAATCTGATTATGTGGATAAATTCAATGTCCCAATTTCAGACTTTTATTACGACAGCATAAAACATTTTTACAGCACTAATTTAATAGCAATATATAAAAATGGTAAATGCGGACTTATGAATACAAACGGAAAAATCCTTATTCCGCCAAAATATAAGGATGGCATAAGAATTGCAAGCGAAAATATGCTTGTTATGGAAGATGATAATTGTACCCAATATGTTATGGATATTGAAGAAAATGTTGTAATATCTAAAAAAGAATATCAACATTTTTATGGCGGATATTCCTGTGGTTACATTGTATCAAGGCTTGACGATGGATATTATGATAAAAAAGGACAAATATTAGAGCTTAAATTTAATCTTAAAAATGATTGTCTATGAATTAACGAATTATCATTATTTTAATATGACCAAAAATGACATAGATATACTTTATAATAAAAAATAAAAAGGAGTAAATATGAAACAAATTGAAAAAATAATAAAATGAACAGATGAATATTTAACAAAATATGTACTTAAAGAAATTGAATTAATAAAAATTCTTTTGAATATTCCGACAAAGGACGATATTTATTTTTTAGGATATTCAAAAGGTTTAAATTGTTTTTTATATAAGGATAAAGTCATTATTTCAGCTCATAATTGCGAAAAAGAGAAAAATAATAATTTTATAGTTGATTCAATGACAATTAGTGGCTTGTACGTTATTACCTTGTTAAAAGAATATCCTCACACAAGTGAAGATATTATTTTTGAAACAATAAAGCAGGGTGATTACACATACAATGTCGAAGATTTTTTGAATTGGATTGATATGCCTTCATCAATAAATATTGATATTGATTTACCTTATTACAAAATAATAAAATTTTTACAAAAATTTGATAAAACAACTTTTCAAACGAAAAACTTTTTGTTTTATTCCCAAAAGGATGATGATTTTTGTTATACCTTAAATTTTTATGCTAGAGATTTAAAGAATAACGCAGAATTAAAATTATATATTCCGGATAAATTTATTCATAATGATTGTGGAGAATGGATAAATATACCTCCTGAAAATATAAGAAATATTCTTGCCGTGGATTTATCAGGTAAATTGTCTAAATATCAGATAAGACAATGTAAAAAAGATTTTTTAAAATTTGCAAATGGGTATTGTGAAGAATTAAAAACGAAGAATTTTTACGCATTAGAACTAGTAAAACAAACTATTCTACCTGTTCTATATGATCGAGGCTGGGCTATATGCAGAATTTTTGCAGGAGATGATAAATTTACAAATATTTGGGTTAGCGACTTTATGCTTAATGATGAAGAACCATATTTTATAATAACAGATAATTCATTTTCTTGGTGTGCAACAAAAGCTGCGACAATAAATATAAAAAATCCAAAATATCATAAAAAAGGCATATATAAACAAGGATTGACTAAATTTAAAGGTTGGAAACTTGATGAACAATATATAAAAGAACTTATGGAATATTTTAAGTCTCCAATAAATGAAAAAGTCTATACAAGTTCTCAAGATGTTTATAAAAAGTACATTAAAACAAAATGGCAACAATTAATTTATTACTATAACTATAATACAGCAGGATGCAACATAGATGAAAACGGTTGCATTATTCCGGAGTATGGTGAACCTGTTGCTGAACCATTGCAATTAGATTTACCTATACCGGATTATACAAAATTATTACAAGATGAGGACGAAGAATGATAAACGAAGAAAACTTTATTTTTGAAAAACCTGTTAGAGATGGAATTAATACTCCTAACAACAGGATAGAAGCAAAATTAAATGACTATTTTTATGAAATTGATTTATCCAGAAAGGTTTATTTTAAAACAAAATGCCATTTATTTAGATTAAGCAATTTTGATATAACTTTTAGAAAAAATGGCCTATATGGAATGTTAAATAACAATGGTAAAGTAAATATTTTACCCAAATACGGAGCCATATTGAGTGCTTTGGGTAATAATCATTATTCTTTTTGTATGCCTGATAATAAGTATAAATATGGGTTAATTGACAGAAAAGGTAATATAAAAGTACCTGCAATTTATGACGGATGTCTTGATTATATAGGAAAAGATTATTATGTATGCGTTATAGGTGAATATGACGGACTTATTAACGAAAATGGAAATCAAATATTACCTTGTGAATATTATGATTCCTCAATACATTTTTGGAATAGAAAAAAAGATTATTTTACTGCTTGCAAAGGTGATAAATATGGAGTTGTTGATAAAAATAACAATATAATTATTCCATTTGAATATAACTACATATGTAAATGTTTTAATAAAGGTAAATATAAAAATTGTTCAGTTGTAGAATATTATGGAGCAGAGGGAATAATTAACGATAAAAACGAAGTTGTTGTGCCTTTTGAATATTCTAAAATAAGAGTATTCTCTGATAAAACATTTTTCGTAAGCAAAAAAGATAATCCCGACAAATGTTTTATTGTAGATAATAATTTTAATAAAATTCGTGATGTTAATTTCAATTATGTTACTGATCAGAAAGATATTACGGAAAATTATTTTATTGCAAGTATAGAACCTGACGGAAATGATGGATTAATTGATAAATACGGAAATATTAAAATTGACCTGAAATATTCCGATTTAAGGATGATTTACGGTCCAAACAAAGAAGAAATTTATTTGGCGAAGATTTTTATATAGAACTGCAAAACAATACGCAACTTTCAGAACTCGCAAGTGAACTAAATATTAAAACAGCAGGTACTGCAGATGAAATTGTAAATAAATGCGATTTTGAAATAGATTCAATTAAAGTGTCGAATGTAATAAATGCTGATTTAATCAAAGATATTGTTAATTGGGCAAATGAACACGAAATTAAAATTGGAAAGGTTAATGATACT
>CAJOPF010000114.1 GCA_905236205.1 Candidatus Gastranaerophilales bacterium | reverse complement strand
AAGTCCCCGTGGAGTACGGCTTAGTTTTATTTTAGACTAAAAATTTTTATTTATCAATAACCGTTATTCTAATATTTTTTGTAACAATTTTGATAATAATTGTATCTTTTACAGCAAAAAAAATTTTTATCATTTTTAATAACTCCATAAGATACAAAATTGTGAGGGAAAAAATGAAAAACATGAATGTAGGAATTGTTAGCACAGTAAAAAACATTGTAAAAAATGCTGTTCCGTCCTTTAAAGGTAGTGAAAATGCGGTAAATAATAAGGGTTTAAAATCCGATAAAGTTGAACTCTCCGCAAACAAAAATTCAAACGAAACAGCTGAAACAAAGATGTTGTCAGCAGTTAACAAAATATTGGATGAAGATATAAAATTAAAAGAAGGTCAGTCTGTCGTTGTAAAGGCAGACAAAACGCACATGCCTTTTTTAAAAATATTTGCGGAAGAAGCGTATAAAAAAGGTGCTAAAGACGTTCATGTAGAAATAGAACAGCCTGAAATTGACGCATTACAAAAACAATATTGTAAAGAACCTGATTTTTCATATAAACAAAAAAGAGCTGAATATTATGAAAAACAAGGTGCAAAAACAATTACATTTAATGCGGAAAACGACCCTTATAAATTATCAAATTTATCAGCAAAAGAAACTGAAGAAGTAAAAAAATCCATAAAAGTTGATATTCCTAAAAATGTAGAAAAGAAACTTTCTGATGCGTTTAATGAAAAAGAAATCTTCCATACATTATTAAATGTTCAAAAAGGTCAACCTATAAAGATTTCAGCAGAACGTGAACACGAAAAAAATGTTATGAAATTTGTTGAATATGCATACAAAAACGGTTCGGGTCCAATAGATGTAAATTATACAGAACCGGGTGATCCGATAAGTAAAGCAAAATTGAAATACGCAAAAGAAGAATATTTAAAAGATGTTCCTGAGTATGTAGCAGATACTTGGAAAGAAATGGTCGGCAGAAAAACAGCAAGATTATTACTAAGAGGTCATGACCCTGAAAGCATGGCGGATGTTGATTCTAAACGTATTGTTATGCAAACAAAAGCGGTTAATGAAGTTGTTCAACCTATCAGAAAATCAGGTCCCGAAAGTCAATGGAACATTATATATGCACCTACAACAATGTCTGTTAAAAAGACTTATGCAGATATTCCGGATACAATGAAAGCTCTTGAAAAAGCTGCAGAAGATGCTAAAAATATTAACCGTGTAGGCAATTTGGACGCACATGCCGCAAAATTGATGTCTGTTGCCGATAAAATGAATAATTTTCATTTCAAAGAAATTCATTTTTACAGTGTTGACCCTAAAACAAAACAACCTGACGGCAAAACTGATTTACATATAGGCATGCATGATAAATCAAGATTCAGAGCTGCAGCAAAGGATACTGACGATGGCGTAAGATATATGGCTAATACTCCGACTGAAGAAGTATTTTCATCTCCTGACAGAACAAAAACAAACGGCTGGGTATCAACAACATTACCATTATGCTTAAACGGTAATCTTGTTGAAGGTATAAGAATGCGTTTTGAAAACGGAAAAGCTGTTGAAGTATATGCAGACAAAAACCAAGAACTTTGGAGAGAACATATTAAATCTGCTGAAGGTGGTGATATGTTAGGTGAAGTCGCATTGGTTGCCAATTCACCAATTTTCCACACAGGCAGAGTATTTAACGACACTCTGTTAGATGAAAATGCAGCATGCCATATTGCAATTGGTGCAGGATTTGATGACTGTCTTGACGGAGCAGAAGAAATAAAAGATTATAAAGAACGTCAAGAATACATGAAAAAACACAACATCAATGATTCAAACATCCATACAGACTTTATGATAGGCGGACCAAACGTAATTGTTGAAGGTGTAAAAGAAGACGGTTCAAAAGTTACTTTAATCAAAGATAATCAATTCCAAATATAGAATTGTAATTGATATTGCATGCCCGAAACCCATGGTAATCATGGGTTTCGGGCATGCTTTTTGCAATAAATTCATTCATGTATACGATTGCGATTTTAATAAAAAAATGAAAGAATAATCATGTAAACGATGTGTTTATCCAACATATATCAGATTTGAGAGGAATATTATATGATTTCAGATATCTCCGCATTAACAGGCGGTCTGTCGCTGCTTGATGCAATAAACAGTATTCATGATAATGATAAAAAAGAAGAAGAAAAAAGCAATAGTATTGAAGATATTTTTGCGGAAATTCTTGACGAAATTACTGAAAATGTTGAAAAACAAACAGAAGAAAACAATAAAAAAGCCGAAGTAGCAGAAAATAAAATTCAATTAGGTCCGCCTATCGGGCTAAATATTGAAGATTTTGATTATTATTCATAAAATTTTTCATTCATCAATCTTATTACTATCCATATTTGCAGCGAACCATTGAGGTTCGCTTTTATTTTAAAAATATAATTACCAAAATAATCGGGACTTTAGATATATCTAAAGTCCCGTCTTTTTATAATTCAATTATTAAATTATAATGTGAAATCAGGCATTGCAACTAAGTCAGTTTTAACTTTTTGTATCCATGCCTTAGCTTCAGGTGTTGATTTTGTCCAGTTGATTGAACATAAAGCTCTTTGAACCCACACTAATTGTTTAAAGAATTCATTTTGTGAGTTTGCAGCTTTTAATTTTGAATTAAAATATGTTGTTTGAGCATCAAGTAGTTGCGTAATAGGTGTTTTGTTTGCAAGGTAGTCTGCTTTTACTCTCTCATAGTTTTCTTTTGCTGCAAAAGTTGCTTTGTAGTCTTTTTCAATACTGAAATATGCAGCAAGAGCTTTATTTACAACACTTCTTACTCTTTCTTGTAAAGTTAATTTGACATTTAATTCATGAGCATTTAATTCTTTCAATTCTTCATTTATACGAGCAATTTCCGCAAATTTAGAACCACCTTCAAATGGTTTCCATTGAGCATAAATACCGAGTTTTGAGTATGAAGGAGAAGAATGCATTGCAAACAATGGTAACATTGTTGCAGTGTTACCACCTGCACCCGCACCGCTTGTAACCATACCCGGTATAGGACCTGCCAAATTCGCACCATATTCTCTACCCATTAAATTTTGGTATTCATAAGAAACTTTTGCATCAGGTAAAATGAACTTTTGAATATACATTGAGCGTTCATTCTTTTTCATTTTTATTGCCCATTTTAACTTTTCAAGTTCAGGAGAAACGTTGTAGGTTTCATCAACAAGCATTTTAGTAAATTCTTCCAATGCTTGAGCTGTTCTTACATAATCCAAAATATTCAATTCAGATGTGAAAAATACAGGGTCATGTGCTGTCAATGGTTTTAATTCAAAATTAAAGTTTTGAGTTGATTCCATTTCGTTTAAAAATTTGCTTATTGCAAGTTTAACATTCTTGTAATCAGCTGTCATGTCAAGTAATTTTTGTTCTGAAATATTTAATTGACTTGCCCAGCGCATAACTTCTTCTTTTCCGCAATAGCCCATTTTTTCTCTAACTCTTGCGATACCAAGATTTTCACGTGCCTCTTGTACATATTCTTGTTGAACACCGATTTGATTTTTTAACATTAAAGTATCAATGTATAAGTCTGCCAAATCATGTCCCATATTTTGTTCTGTCATTTTGTATTCGGCTTTTTCAAATTTTACCTTTTTGCTTTTTACCAAAATATTAGTAACCAATGCAGGTGAATAAATAACTTGGTCTACACCGATACCAAATATACCGGTTTTTTCAGGAATTAATAAAGCCGCTGTTTCAGCATAACCACTATTATAACCTTGATATCCTAAAGTTACGCTTACGGTTGGCAAATATCTTAATTTTGCTGATAATGCAGCTTTTTTCGCAGCTTTTACCAAATGTGATTTTTGTTCGATATCTAAGTTTTGTTCGTCTAATTTATTGAATACAGCTGACAAGTCAAAAACAGGGGCTTGTTTTTTAGTAAATGTTTTTGCGGCATTTAAAAGTCTTAATTGCGGTTGGAAACCAACTTTTTCGCAAGTATCCAAGTTTACGAACAATACTGAATCTTCCATAAACATAACTTTTTGTGTCGGAACTTTATTACCGTTTAAAACACTTTTAATATTGAACGATGTAGCTTCAGATATTTTTCTGTCTAAATCCAAAGCACCTGAACCCATCATACAGCCTAATTTAACATCACTTTCACCTAATACGGAGAATGTTTTGATTTTTCTGTCTGCCAAATTATTAAACAATAATTCTAATTGAGAAACCGATAACTTAAATTGCGGTAAAACTAATGCCGCATCAACGTCTGTCGGCACTTTAGACATAGCCGCAGTTACATCACTGCCAACAGGCACAACTACAAAGTTAATGGTTTTATCAGTAAGTTTGTTTTTAATAAATGTATTCCAGTTTTTTTCCATTGCATAGTAACTGTCATTCATCAAAATTACAACTTTATTGAAATTAGTTATACGATGAAATAATTCCAGTTTTTGAGCAAATTGGTCTACTTGCGAGAAAAATCCCGAACCAAAGTCTCTTAAACCATATTGGTCAATGGTTACTATCATTTTACTTTTACTTTTTACCGTTGAAAAGTATTTTGAAGCAAAATAACCTAAAGCTACAACAGTTGTTGCATTTGAGTTTAAAGCTTTATTACATTGAGCTTTAACTCCTGCTTCTGTCCAGTCGCCTACAAAAACAAGTTCTTTTGGATATTCAACTTTTCTTCCGGCTTCCATTGATTTTGTAATTGATTTTTTTAAATTTTCTAAAAAATAATCGTTAGCAGGAGATTTTCCGTCAAATACAAATGCTATACGTACACTAGGTACTGCAGCATAAGCAGGTTGAGAGAAAATTCCGCCAATAACGAATGTGCTAAGCATAAATAATATGCATAGTAGCGTACTAATTAACTTTTTCATAAGTCCTTCCTCTTTAATATTTGTTTCTAACACACAATTGCCCATTAACTAAAATATATTAAACATTTTTTTTTTGCAACTTTCTCATGAAATTTGTTACAAATACCCAAATATACTGTTATACAAGGATAACAATTACTGAACCGACGAGCATAATAAGTGTGCCAATAAGTTTTTTCTTCATATCTGTTTCTTGGAAAAACTTATAACCAAACCATAAATTTACAAGTGTTGAAAGTTGAAATAACGCAAGAGCATAACCTACTTCCATATGTTTAAAAACATAGTTTGTAGTTAATTGCATTGTAGCAAGCATTGAACAAACTATTACATATTTTTGTATATCCTCTTTTTGTATAAATTTAATCGGTTTTTTGAAAAGAATTATCAGTAAAAATGCAAATAAAGCACCCGCCCAGCACCAAAGCATAAAAGATATTACGGGCGATGAAAGGAGTATAACTTTTTTTAAAAATACTGCCTCTATGCCCATTAAAATCAGTGCCGCAAACCTTAATAATATATCCTTCCGCTTAAACAGAGCAAGCGAAAAGCCTTCTTTTTGAGTTTCAAATACAAACCAACTGCCCCATATTATCAATATAACCCCAAAAATGCCCCATATTGTAGGAATTTCGTTAATTACAAAAATTGCAACTATCATTCCCACAACACATTTGTAAGAATTTATTGGTCCAAGAACTGATAATTCACCTAATTGTAAAGCTTTTACAAGGCAAGCGTTACCGACGGAACATAAAAAACCTGCCGACAAAGCAAATATCCAAAACTCTCTTGGTAATACCGACCAGTTTACATTTAAAGCAAATGGTATACACAAAAGTCCTAAAATGAAATATGTGTAAAAATTGCATAAAAGCGAAGAATTATTTTTGCAAATTTTTTTCTGATATACATTTGCAAGCGGATTGGAAACTACTCTTAAAAATAATGCAATAAGTGTTGTAAACATGATTAGTTAAATCTTGTTCTTGTTAAATCTGCTTTACGCATTCTCACATTTTCAGGTGTAATTTCTGCCAATTCATCATCAGCTATGTAATCAAGAGCTTCTTCCAAAGACAGTATTTTAGGGGCTTTTAAAACAACCATAGCATCAGCGGTTGAAGTACGCATATTAGTTAATTTTTTAGTTTTGCAAACATTTACCGCAACATCCTGAACTCTGTTACCTTCGCCTACAATCATACCTTTATAAACTTTTGTCTTAGGCTCAATGAAAAAAGTACCTCTGTCAGCAAATTGGTCTAATGCATAAGGAACCGCTTCACCTTGTTCCCAAGCAATTAGTGAACCCATTCTTTGTTTCGGAATATCACCTGCCAAAACATCATATTTATTAAATGTATGATACATAATACCTTCACCGCGGGTTAAACGGATAAATTCGCCTTTAAATCCTATTAAGCCACGTGCAGGAATGATAAATTCCAATTTTGAACGTGTACCCGTTGATTGCATGTCTTTCATTTGAGCTTTTCTGCCAGCAAGCCTTTCAATACATGTACCCGTACATTCATCAGGAACATCTAAATATAAGTTTTCATAAGGCTCCATTTGTTCGCCGTTTATGGTTTTGTAGATTACTTCAGGTTTTGAAACTTGAAATTCATAGCCCTCACGACGCATTGTTTCAATTAAAATACTTAAATGTAATTCACCACGACCTGAAACAACCCATTTATCCGTATTTTCAGTATCTTCAACACGCAAACTTACGTTTTTTTCCAATTCATCATACAGTCTTTTTCTTAATTGTCTTGATGTAACAAATTTACCCTCTTGACCAGCATAAGGACTGTCGTTTACAGAGAAATTCATTTGTAATGTAGGTTCATCAATGTGAATTAACGGTAAAGCCTGAGGATTGTCAAGCGATGAAATTGTTTCACCAATTTGAACTTCGGCAAAACCAGCAATACCGACAATATCACCTGCTGAAGCTTCTTCTATTTCGACACGTCCCAAATCGTGAAATCCAAACAATTTTGTTATTTTACATCTTTGAATCGAGCCGTCTGCTTTTATTAAAGATAATGTTTCCTGTGATTTTAATTTACCGTTTTTAATTCTTCCTATTGCAATACGACCTACATAGTCATTGTAATCAAGAGTTGTTACATGGAATTGTAAATTTGCATTTGCATCACCGTCAGGGTGTTTAATATTTTCAATAATACAATCCATTAACGGCGCAATATTATCACTTTCATCTTCAAGTTCTTTTTTTGCGATACCCTGCAAGGAACTTGCATATATAATCGGAAAATCTATTAAATCTTCATTATCCGTTAATTCCGTAAATAAATCAAAAACTTTATCCAAAGCTAAATCAGGTTCGGCAGCAGGTTTGTCAATTTTGTTTATAACAACAATAATTCTTAAACCTAACTCCAAAGCCTTTGATAACACAAATCTTGTTTGAGGCATAGGACCTTCCGCAGCATCAACAATCAATAATGCGCCGTCAACCATACCTAAAACACGTTCTACTTCCCCGCCAAAATCCGCGTGGCCTGGGGTATCAACAACGTTAATATGATAACCTTTATAATCAACTGAAATGTTTTTTGAAAGAATAGTAATGCCACGTTCTCTTTCCAAGTCATTTGAATCTAAAACACAAGCTTGTACTTGTTGATTTTCTCTAAAAACTCCGCTTTGTTTAAGCATACAGTCAACCATAGATGTTTTTCCATGGTCAACGTGAGCAATAATAGCTATATTACGTAACTTTTCAATATCCATGATAATTCCGTCTTTTCTATTTCGTCTGTGTACAAAATATAAATATCATAAAAAAAACAGATTAGCAATTTATAGTTATTTTTTTGCAAGTATAAGCGAAACCAGCAAACCTAATCCTGTAAGAGCAGGATATAAAAGACATTTTATAATTGAAAAAGAACTCATTGAAACGGACGCTGCCAAACTTGTTGCGATAAGAATTTGAGCTCCGTAAGGTATAATTCCCTGAACAAAACAAGAAGTTGTATCTAATAAACTTGCAGTTCTTCTCGGGTCAACACCGTATTTTTCACTTATTTCCTTTGCGATAGGACCTGCCGTAATAATCGCAACCGTATTGTTTGCCGTAAATAAATTTATTACTCCGACTAAAAAACATACTCCAAATTCACAATGCTTTCTGTTGTGAATAAGATGTTCGGTTTTGTTAATAATATAGCTTATACCACCGTTCCAACGAACCATTTGCAACAAACCGCCCGCCAACATAGCAACAATTAAAGTATTTGCCATACTTACGGTTCCGTCACCCATTTTACTGAATGCCGTCCAAATATCAAATTCACCAAATCCAATACCTATAATCGTATTTAGAATTATTCCTATTAACAACAAAAACATTACATTGATATTCATCAAGCCAAAAATAAGTAACAAAATGTACGGTAAAATTTTTATATATGACTCAAGATTTATAGTAACATTTGTAACATCAATATTTGAGTTTGAAAAAACAGGCAGCATATAAAGCAATATACATAATATTGCAGGTACGGTAACTATTCTGAGATTGTAAATCATTTTGTCACGCATTTCAACGTTTTGAGTACGTGTTGATGCGATTGTTGTATCAGAGATTAACGATAAATTATCACCAAACATAGCTCCACCGACTGTTGCACCGACTAAAAAAGCAGGATTTAATCCTAAAGACTGTGATAGTGAAACCGCAATAGGAACAACTGCGGCAATTGTACCGCAAGAGGTTCCGACAGCCAGTGAAATTAAGGCTGAAATAACAAAAATACCAGAAACGATAAATTTTGCGGGAACAAAATGTTGTGCAATAGCAACAGCAGAATCAACTGCTCCAACTGCTTGAGCTGTTGCCGTAAAAGCACCTGCAAGAACAAAAATAAGACACATAATCATAATGTCTTTTT
>CAJOPF010000113.1 GCA_905236205.1 Candidatus Gastranaerophilales bacterium | reverse complement strand
ATATTTAAAAAGGTTAATTGTAGGCGGGGTTTCTGAAAAAGTTTATGAAATAGGCAAATGTTTCAGAAACGAAGGTATTGATACCCGCCATAATCCTGAATTTACAATGATAGAATTGTATGAAGCATATTCTGATTACAACGATATGATGGAATTAACCGAAAATATGGTTGCTTTCGTTGCACAAGAAGTTTTAGGTACAACAAAAATTCAATACGGCGAAAATGAAATTGATTTAACTCCGCCATGGGACAGAAAAACTATGTTAGGTGCAGTTCAAGAATATACAGGAGCTGATTTTAACAACTGCAACAACGTTGATGAAGCTCGCGCTCTTGCAAAATCAATTGGCGTAAATGCTGATGATTGTGATTCATGGGGCAAAGTAATTGACCTTGTATTTGAAGAAAAGGTTGAACCAAGTCTTATACAACCTGTTCACATTACGGATTATCCGCTTGAAATATCACCTCTTGCAAAAGTACACAGAGATAATAAACGTTTAACGGAACGTTTTGAAACTCGTGTAAACGGCTGGGAAATCGCAAATGCATTTTCTGAATTAACCGATCCTATTGACCAACGTAAAAGATTTGAATCTCAAGCGCTTGCAAAAGCTAACGGAGATGAAGAAGCTATGGAAATAGACGAAGACTTTATTGAAGCTCTTGAATACGGTATGCCACCAACAGGCGGTATGGGAATGGGCATTGACAGACTTGTTATGTTATTAACAAATTCTCAAACAATACGTGATGTTATCGCATTTCCAACAATGAAAAACTTAAAATAAGTGTAACTAATCATCAAAATAAAAATAGCGGTTAATAAATAACCGCTATTTTTTATAATTTTAAATATTTTCTTGTCGTATACTCCGCAATTGCAATAGCCAAAGCCGCAAGAGTAATCGTCTGGAACATTTCTTTTAATTTTGTGTAGTTACAAAGCCAAAAAATAACGACAAAAGCGGTAACCATTATAGAAAAAAACATTACATAATACTGTTTAGTATATAAACCTGATTTTTTTATATTTGGATTAGCAGCACCCTGAATTGTTTTTTTTACATTATTATCGTTATCCATAATTTATCCTTATTTTTTATATAAAATATTTTTATTTTTCTCCACAGCAACGATTTCGTTACTTTCATTCCACCACACAAATCCGTCTAAGTCAATATCATGGTATTTATATGTATTTTCTATAAATTTGAAGGCATCAATACCGCTGTCAGATATTCTTTTTATAATACCGTCAAGCAGAGTTGTACTTCCTGCAAGAGTTCCTGCTTTATCCGTAGCCTTTTCTCCGTCGTAATATATGGTTTTATTGCAGAACTGCATTTCTTTCTTGTCGGAATTGGTAATAGGCAGACAATCCGAAATAAGAATTATCCTATCCGAAGGTTTAGATTTAAGTAATAATTTAATCGCATCATCGTTTACATGAACTCCGTCAGCAATAATTTCTGTATATACATCATCATTAACCAAAGCCGAAAGCGCTGTCGATTTACTTCTATGAGAAACTGGACTCATAGCATTAAACAAATGAGTAACACCGTCACATTCCGATAAATCTCCACCTGTGCAATGTCCTGCCTGAACTTTTATTCCTTTTGTTTTTAAATATTTTATCAATCTGAAATCTTTATCCAATTCAGGAGCAAGAGTTATTATTTTTATGAAATCGTCTTCAAATTTTTGAAAATTTTCAACAGAAAGTTCAAGGAACTGAGAGGCATCATGTATCCCCTTTTTTTCAGGGTTAAGAAAAATTCCTTCTATATGAATGCCTAATATTTTTGCCATTTCAGACGTTTGTTTTTGGCTTGCGGATTTAATAACCTGAATTTGATTTTTTATATTATCCAAAGTGTCAGTTGCAAGCGTAGCGAAAAAACCGCCAATACCATGAGAAATCAGTTTTTTTGATAAATCTAAAATTTCCTGTTCATTACAATTTAGAAAATCAACACCAAATGCGCCATGAAAATGTTGTTCTATAATCAATTTACTTTTTTTGCAATTTTCAAACATTATCCGAAAACCTTTTTAACTTCTTCTCTGTCGTCAAAATGAATTGTTTTATCTTTCAGAATTTGGTAATCCTCATGTCCTTTACCTGCAACAATTACGACATCATTTTCTTTTGAAATATTTTTTAAAAGAGCAATAGCTTTACCTCTGTCGGACTCTACAACCACCTTATCCGAATCAACAGACTGAAAACCTGTCATAATATCTGAAATTATTTGTTCAGGATTTTCACTTCTTGGATTATCACTGGTAACAACAATTTTATCCGCTAATTTTTCGGCAATAGCTCCCATTTTAGGTCGTTTTGTCGCATCTCTGTCGCCACCGCAACCAAACAGGCAAATCAAATTACCGCCCTTTGGAGTAATCTCTCTGCCAGCTTTCAAAACGTTCTCCAAACCGTCAGGTGTATGCGCATAATCTACAATAACCATCGGTTTTTTATGCACAATTTCAAATCTTCCCGCAACCCCTTTTACACCTTCCAGTGATTTTACGGCAGATTTAATATCGAAGCCCAAAGCAAAAGCTGTTGCAATTGCCGCTAAAACATTGTAAACACTAAACATTCCGTTCATATGAAGCGAAACATCTATATCACTATTTTTTAATTTGAACTTGGCACCGTCGGAAGTAAAATCAATATTTTCAGCCATTATGTCAGCAGTATTTTTTATACCGTAAGTATAAATTTTTACGCCCTTTGGTACAATTTGAACAAATTTTTCAAAATACTCATCGTCAGCGTTAATTACGGCAAAATAACCTTCTTTCAGATTTTTGAATAAAATAGATTTTGCATCAAAATAATTATCCATTGTAATGTGATAATCCAAATGGTCTTGTGTTAAATTTGTCAAAACCGCACCCTTAAAATCGCAATTTCCAACTCTTCGCTGTTCAAGCGAATGAGAACTTACTTCCATAGCGATATTATCAATATGATTTTCAAATTTTATTCTGTGCAAAAGTCGTTGTAATTCAGGAGCCTGAGGCGTTGTAAATTTTGCTTCTCTGTATATATCATTTGAATTTAATTTATATCCCAACGTTCCAATTACTGCACAGCGCTTATCTTCATTTTCAAAAATCTTTTGAATTAAGTGAGTAACAGTTGTTTTACCGTTAGTACCCGTTACACCTATCAGGTTTATTGATTTTGAAGGTGATTCATAAAAAGCATCCGCCAAATCCGCAATTTGATGTCTTGTAGATTTAACAATTATTTGCGGCAAATCAGACTCAACCTCATGCTCTACAAATAAAGCAACTGCACCATTTTTTTCTGCAGATTTAACATATTCATGCCCGTCGGTATTTTCACCGACAAGAGCAATAAAAATATTACCCTCAGCCGTAGTTTTAGAATTATAGGACAAACCTGTAATTTCAACATTTTCATAATTTATTTTTTCACAATCAATTTGTTTGATTAAATCATCCAATTCCATATATTATCTCCTTAATTAACTTCTTTAAAATCTTTATCCGGTTTCAAATTCATTATTCTTGCAACTTGCGAAGATATCTCCTTAAAAATAGGCGCTGCAATTGTACTACCCCAAACATTACCCCCCTGAGCAGAGTCAACCATAACATAAATCAAAACTTGAGGATCAGAGGAAGGTAAATATCCTACGATGGAAGTGTAGTATTTGTTAGTATAACCGCTGCCGTCTTCTTTAAGTTTTTTGGAAGTTCCTGTTTTTGCGGCAACATTAAATTTGTCCATTTTTATTGGAGATTTTCCATTGTTAATACTATTTGTCAGAATTTGAGTTACATCTCTTGCTGTTTCAGGTTTTAAGACCTTCTTTTGAGTTACTTTGTTTGCAGCTTCTTCTGCAGAATATTTTATAACATGCGGAGTAACAATAACACCGTTGTTTGCCAAAGCTGAAACAGCAGCAACCATTTGAATAGCTGTTACAGAAGTACCATAACCGTAGCCCATAGTCGCCTGATCCGAAGTATCCCATTTATTTGGCGCCTTTATTAAACCTCTTGATTCCCCCGGTAAATCAATACCTGTTTTATTACCGAATCCGAACTTTTTCAAAACATCATAAAATTCTTTTGCACTCATCAATTGAGCGATTTTTACGGAACCAACGTTACTTGAGTGTTCAAACAAATATTCCAAAGATATCATTCCTGGGTGAGGCTTGGCTTTATAATCGTAATTTTCAATATCCCACCATCCGACTTTAATTTTACCTGTGTCATTGATTTTTGTATATCTGTTAATTTTACCCAAATCCATGGCTGACGCAACTGTGATAACCTTAAACGTAGAGCCTGGAGGAAATACGTCGGTCAATGTCCAGTTCTTAATTTGCGTATAAGAAGCTTTATGATAATTATTCGGATCATAATACGGATAAACAGCATACGCTAATATCTCACCCGTACGGGGATTTTCAACAATAACGGTACCTCTTAAAGCCTTTGTCTTGTATATTGTCTTGTATAATTCCTGCTCACACACGTGTTGAAGAGCTGTATCTATCGTTAGAGTTATATTTTTACCTTTAACAGGTCTTGTTGTTGTCAGGGGATCAGTTCCAAAATCATAAATAATGTCACCTTTTGGAGTTTTTTCCAATTTAACATCATGTTCTACAAGCTCAAGTTTATCTTTTGCCGTTAATTCTACACCTGAAGAAATATCAGCATCAAAATTATAATATCCTAAAACATGTGCCGCTAAAGCACCCTGAGGATAAACTCTTGTGCTTTTTTTATCCATCGGAATTTCTCTTAAGCGAAGTTTTGCAATTTCATCTCTTGTTTGTCTGTCTATACCCTTTTTAAGAGAAATCATGATATCTTTTCGTCTTAATTTTTGAACAAGAGTTGATTTAGGTATTTTTAAAATAGGAGCAAGCATATTAGCAAGTTCTTCAGGAGTATGTTCATAATCGGGAGTTCTTGCATAAACATCAAAAAGAACCTTATCAGAAGCCAATTTAATGCCGTTTTTATCATAAATATCACCGCGCAAAACAAAACTTTGTGCGCTTCTTTGTTTTTTTGCTTTAAGTCTTAAATTTTTTATATCAATAACCTGAATAAAAAATAAATGTATCATAAGTCCTACTGCAAAAAACGCAAAAGCGACTTGCCAACAGCCAAGCCGCTTATCGAAATCTTTAATTTTTTCTTCTCTGTCTGCTCTTTTCACTATAAATACCCTATAAAACTATATCATAAGAGCGTAATACGGGCAGAAAATTAACGTTTAGTAACCAATAGACCAACTGAAAACTTTTCTGCTGTCAGTTGTAGCTTTTGCAAGGTTTGCCGAAGAAACTTCTTCAACCTCAATAACCTGTTTTGCTTTTGCAAGAGTATTGCTTTTTTGCAGAGATTTATCAACGTTGTTAAACGATTTCAACTTATCTAATTGATTTTCCAATTCAACATTTTCATCATTAAATACAGAAGTTTCTCTGCTTAAATTATTCAATGTTATTTCAGTTGCAGTTGCAAAATAATAGCTCACCGTAGTTACAGCAATCAAAACTGCAAGTAAAATACAAAGAGTAAAATTCAATTTTCTGATAGCCATTTGTTTTTCGTTATCCTCTTGTTCAAAAATACCTTCGATAACCGTATCTTGAGGAAGTTCAAACTCATAGCTTTCAAGTTCATTAAATTCATTATATGTTAAATGTAGCAATTCTTGTTGCAACGTCTTTTTCCTACCCGAGATTATAAATACACATACCCACCGTTTATTTTTTTATGAACTTTGCCGCTCTAAGTTTTGCACTTCGAGAAGGTGGGTTTTCTTTTATTTCCATTTCACTTGCGACTATCGGTTTTTTGTTAATCAATTCCAGTATCGGAGGCTCACATGTACAAATTAACTGTTCTCTTGGACAATGACATTTTGCCGAATAATACTTAAATTGTTCTTTTACGATTTTGTCTTCAAGTGAATGAAAACTTATTACACTTATTATAGCACCACAATCTAATAAATCCAACACATCATTCAATGTATTTTTAATATTTTTTAACTCATTATTAACTTCAATTCTGATAGCTTGAAAAACCCTTGTAGCAGGGTGAATATGCCCCTTCTGACGGGGTACGGCATTTGTGATAATTTCTGATAATTCAAACGTCGTTTTAATAGGTGCTGCATGTCTTTTAGACACAATAGCTTTTGCAATACGCTTTGAAAAATGTTCTTCTCCATACTCACTGAATATACGGACTAAATCCGCTTCTTTAAAGCTATTCACAACATCATACGCACTGTAATCCGCATCTTTATTAAATCTCATGTCTAAAGGCGCATCTTTCATAAAAGAAAACCCTCTTTCCGTTTTAGTTAACTGGTGGTACGAAGCGCCCAAATCAAAAAGGATACCGCCTGTTATTTTATCAATTTTTAAATCTTGTAAAACTTTCTTAATATTTGTATAAGAATCTTTCACAATTATTAAGTTTTTGTAATCTTTTAATCGTTCTTTTGAATATTCAATGGCATCTTCATCAATATCAAAAGAAATTAACTTCCCTGAAGGCTGAATTTTTTGCAAAATAAGTTCGCTATGTCCGCCGCCGCCTAATGTCGCATCAACATAGATAAGTCCACTACGGCAATTAAGAGCATCCACAGCCTCATTTTTCATAACAGTATAGTGCTTAAAATTCATAAGTGAATTTTATCACAAATAATACACATAAAAACGGGGTGTGCCTGACAGATTTTGTTAGTGAGAATTTACTAATTCGTCAACGACGCTTGGAATAATTACACAAGCAGCGTATACGACAAATCCTAATGCAGCAACGGTAATTGTAAACATATTGATGCTCCTTGATTCAATGACCGTATAATATATTCCACCAATACAAATTATTGAAACTAAATTGTTTATTATACAATTATACTTATGAATAATAAATTTGAAACAATGTTTAAAAATTTATGCTGCTCACGCTGCAAATCCGATTTTGACGAAAGTTCAATAAAGGTTCTGCGCAAAGAAAAAAATATGCTGGTTATAAATTTACACTGCAATCGTTGCGGAAAAGATTTTGGTACAGCATTTTTAGAGACAAAAAACTTACAAGCCGAATTTTTTGACAAAGAAAAAACTCCGCTCAGAATGATAGATGATTTACCGCCGATATCAAAAGATGATGTACTGAACGCACACAAATTTATAAAAGATTTAGACGAACATTGGAATAAATACTTGCCCGAATAACCTTATTTGCAACTTGTTTTAGTTGTCCAATTTAAGCCGCTACACTTCATATAATCCATATTCTCATTATATATTACCCATGCAGCTTGATCAGCACCACTTGTTGGATCAAAAGTCGCACCATAACCTCTTGGAGTTAAACCTTCATTTGTAGTCCAACTAAAAATAAAAACATCCTTTCCTAATGCATTTTTACCCTTTGGACCGTCAATATCAACAAGTATTTCAGATGCAAATTCATTTATACAAACCGATGAACCGTCACCTAAAATAAAAGTATAAACGTCAGTATCAGATACATAACAACCAGTACAACCATAATCTCCAGAATAACATTTTGATTCTGGGAAACATGTTGTTGGACTTGACGTTCCACAGACTTTTGATGTTTTCAAAAATTCAGTTAATCTTTCACCAGCTCTAACCCACAACTGACTAGTTCCATTACTCCAAGTTCCTTTCGGGCCATAAACAGATTCCGCCCTACCGACCGCATCCGTAAGATTTTGATACAATTTCTTAAGTTGAGCAACTTTTTCTTTATCACCGGTTGAGCTGTTTAAGTTAGGAAGCGTCAATGCTGATACAATACCGATTATGCCCATTACGATTAGGGTTTCGGCTAATGTAAAAGCTAAAGCTTTTTTAGTGAATGGTGAGTAGTGAGTTGTGAGTTGACAATTCACTGACCTAAGTTTATACAAAATATTTTTTAGTAATTTAACAATCTTATTATCAAAAACCTTGAAACACTTATTATTAGAGGGCTTTACCCCCCACCACCACGGCGCTGTAATTCAATATTCATCGCACTTTTCTCCTTTTCTATTTTCATTATCTTTAATTTTTATGCGTTTGTCAAGCATTTTTTGTGAATATTTAAGTATTTTGATATGGATGACATAATGAATATTTGTGAATGGTGAGTGTTTTTGCTTTTGTGGGCAAAAAAACCGCCAATGGCGGCTGAAAATTTGTGTATAGGACTCTGCCGAACAAAACGATTAAATATCGTTTTGTGAGAGGGGAAATAAGGAAAACCTTTTTAATCAAATACACCCTCGCAATAAACAGCAACGCTCACATCAAAACAAAAATTCAACATTTTTGTTATTGATGTTCGACTTTCACTTCGTTCATGCCTCTGCTCTGGCTAAAAAAAAGGTTATTTCCGAAGAAATAACCATCAAAATTTGTGTATAGGGAAGGAAATAAGGAAATTTATAAAACTTATTATGCAGCAGTGATGAATAAGTATTCAGAAGCTTCTTTTTTAACTTCTTCTTTTTTGTTGTAGTTCATTACATCACCGTTGTAGAAAGGATTTGAACCTTGTTTGTCTTTTCTAGCAGATTCGATAGAGATTACATCTGCAGATTTTGCTGAAGTTTCAGCAGCTTTAGTTTTTAAGAATTTGATAGCAGTTTCTAAGTTGTTGTTTAAAGTAACTTGTAAGCCTGCACCTGACATAGCAACTTGTCTTGCTGTCATAGCGTCGATTTGACCGTTGTATAAATCAACATCAACTGATTTAGCAGACATTGTAGATTTTGCTTGAGCGTTAGCTAAAACATCTCTTGCAGCTGCTTTTAAAGTTAATGAGTCGATTCCTTGATATGATTGTTGAACATAAGATACATTTAAAGCCATAACACATTTCCCTTTTTTTCCGTTTTCCCTTACAAGTTTTATATCGGCACATTTGCATGAAAACTTTAGGTTTTTGTTTTATACTTGTTACATTTCTTTACATTTGCAAAATTTTTCCGCAAATATTTTGGTATAAAATAGCCTAAACTCGTGTAATATAAGATTTTTAAATATAAAATTGAGTTTTAAAAGATAATGTAAATATAAAGCAAATAAGTAAAACCACAAATAGTGTTAGACACTATTTGTGGTTTTTTATAGCCTTAAATAAAGATGAAAGATAAATACAGCAAAAAATTAGTTTCAATTATTAAACAACTACGTACTGAACGAGGCTTAACACAAGAACAAATGGCGCTTGAAATAGATATTTCTACGTCTTATTTGGGTATGATTGAGCGCGGTGAAAGAAATATCAGTTTGAAAAATATTCAGGAAATCGCAAAATTTTTCAAAAAAAAGCCTTCCGAATTGCTTAGTATTGTTGAAAAAGAATTGGATACGGAGTAGATAATTTATGGGTATAGAAATAGGTCAGGTTATTATTGATATTATCAGAGCTGAATTTGAACACAGAAAAAAAGTTCCGTTTAAGCTCTGCTATATTGGCAAAGTAAGAAACAGCAACGCTGGAGACTTGTTCAACGTAACGGTTATGAATTATTTTAAACTGCCGTTTATAAAAGCCAGAGTTTCGAGTTCAAACATGTTAAATATCGGTTCCCTGCTTAATTTTATAGTAACATCACCCAAAAAATATCCTTTTATAAAAAATAAAAAATGCACAATTGTCGGCACAGGATTTATGTATGAGCCTGAAGAAAGTGAAGAACTTATAAAAGATGTTGAAGTATTAGCTTTGAGAGGACAAATTTCAAAAGATTTACTTGAAAAAAAATCAGGCGAAAAATACGACTGTCTTCTTGCAGACCCCGGACTTTTAGCGTCACATATTTTTCCGCAGGAAAACGTTGAAAAAAAATATAAAGTAGGATTTATTTCTCATTTTCTGCAAAAGGAAAATGAAGCTTGGAAAAATATTAAACTTGAAAAATATAACTGTCATTTCATTGATATTGAGCAGGAAGATGTATCCTTAATGAAAGAAATCAATGAATGTGAATGTATTTTATCATCATCACTCCATGGTTTAATTTTTGCGGACAGCTACAATATTCCTTGCAGGCATTTAACAATATATGAAAATTTACTGGGTGATAACTTAAAATTCAGAGATTACTACTCCGCATTTGAAGGGGATTTGTATAAATCATTCGATATAATAAATAATCAGGTAACTGACGATTTAATTGATGATGTAATAAACAGTCATATCGATATGAAAGATAACGTAAAAAACAAACAAGAAGCTTTAATAAAAATATATACGGATTTACGTGAAAAATACGTTCTTTAATTGCAATATTTTAAATTTTGATATAAAATCGTAAAAAAGGAATTAAAGATGAATCCGTTTCTTGTAAGGTTATTAAGTTGTTTTATACCAAATAAATCAAAGCGTCATTTGTTTGTGTATAACCATCTTTACAATGTACTTAATTACGGAGATAAAAAGGTTATAACAGGACAAGAAACTCAAGATTTGATAATGGCGGAACTTTTGTCCGACAAACCTTCTCTTATATGCCGATTTGGCAATAACGAATTTGAAACACTGTATTCTTATTTAAAAAAACACAAAAACTATTCTAAAAACCTTCAACAAAGAATGGACACAGGTGCAGGATTTTTTCCTGTTAAGAAAGAAACTCTTAATAAATTTTCGGAAGAACTGCTTAAATTAATACCAAATATTGATATACTGGCAGCTTGGTGCTCTGAAAAAGAAAGCAGAATATGCAAAGAGATTTTTTTAAAAGACACTAAATACGTTAATTTGGACAGTCTATGCTCAATAACTTATGAAACGCCTTGGACAAGTATACTCAAAAATAAAAAAGTCCTCGTTATTCACCCGTTTGAAGACTCAATAAGAAAGCAATATGAAAGACGAGAACTTTTATTCAAAAACAAAGAAACTCTGCCTGATTTTGAACTTATTACAATGAAACCCGTTCAAAGTATCGCGGATAACAAATTTGAATATCCTTATAAAAGCTGGTTTGAAGCTCTTAACTCGATGGAAAATCAAATAAATAATATTGATTTTGATATTGCAATAATCGGTGCAGGTGCTTACGGAATATTTTTGGCAAACTATTGTAAACAATTAGGTAAAAAAGCGGTTCACGTCGGCGGAGCGACACAAATACTGTTTGGTATATCAGGTAAACGCTGGGACTTGGAATACAAAGAAATAAGAGAAAACTATTATAACGAATACTGGATAAGACCTTCCGAAAATGAACGTCCAAAAGGATTAAATAAAGTTGAAGACGGCTGTTACTGGTAACAGCCGTCTTTTTATGTATCATTCAATAACCTTACTACTATTTACCGATTTCTGCAGCTTTCAGCGCCATAGATTTTGTAATATTCATAACCGCCAAGTTTGCTTCATAAGCTCTTTGAGCCATCATTGCATCGGCAATATCAACCATTGCATTTACGTTTGAACTTCTGATATAACCGTTTGCATCCGCATCAGGGTGTCCGGGTTTATAAATTCTTTCACCGGGTGTCGGATCTTCTACAATACCGCCGTAAGAAACTCCGCCTTGTAATGCTCCTGCGCTACCCATACCAAAGGAACCGTCTTGCATGTTATTTAAAATAGCGCCAAAAGATTCACCTTTTATCGTATTTAAAACAGGAATTTTTCTTACGTAATTCGGAGTATCAATGTTTGCAATATTCTTTGCGTGAATGTCCAATCTGTTACTGTGTGCTTTTAAGGCGTTTGAGCCAATGTACATTGAATCTAATATTCCCATAATTACCTCGCTTTTTTTCCTGTTCTATATATCGTTCTTTTTATTTCTTAAATACAATTTCTCCTTATTTTTTACATTAAATGTATTAGATTGTTATTATTATTTACCTACGTTAAGTGCTGTTTTCATCATATTGATTACATTTGACATACGTCTTGTTGCCATTGTATAAATTAAAGAGTTTTGTTGCATACCGATTAGTTCATCTGCAACATTAACACCTTCGCCTGCATTTTGGTCAACTATACTTGTAGAACCCATTTCTCTTGAAAGTTTTGTTTCCATTGGTCCGCTTGCATTACCAAGACATGCCGCGAAATTTATATCTTGTCTGACATAGTTTGGAGTATCAACGTTTGCAACGTTTTCTGTTAATAACTTTTGTCTTTTTGCGACTAATCCCAAGATTTGAGATGATCTTGCGAAACTGTCCACAGGGTTAAATGATACCATTTTTTTACCTCTCCTTTTTTAATTTAATAACTATGATTCTCTGATGTTAATTGATTTGTTGTACATATCATCTGTTACTTTCAAAACACTCATACTTGCAAGCATAGAAGCGTTTAATCTTAACATATCGTTTACTGAGTTATAAATATTAGTGTTTGAATTTTCAAGATTGTGTTGTTTTATATAGTTGTGGTTTTTAACTAATTTTGGTTCGCCTGATTCTGCTGTTTGCCAAACTCTGTTGCCATGACTATCTTGTTGCAAGCCTTCACAACAGTCAAATTGTACCAAAGGTATTGTTCCTAAGCATTTACCTTTACTGTCTGTTGCAGAATCGTATGCAAAAACTCTGCCGTCTTCTTTAATTTGGAATTTATACAAATTTGCAGGAAGTTTAATACCTGCTCCAACTATCCAGTTTTCGTTCGTAACAAGGTAACCGTCTTTACCTCTTTTGAAAGAACCGTCTCTTGTATATGCAACTTCACCTTCAGGAGAAACAATAGGAATAAAACCTTCTCCGTCAATTGCAACATCATAAGGATTTGCAGTAACTTTCATTGAACCTTTTTGATAATCTGTTCTCAAAGCACCTGAAACATAACCGTCATCAGATAACATTTGTTCAAAACGAACTGCTTTATAACCGGTTGTGCTGTAGTTTGCAAAATTAGTACCTACATAACCTAATCTTTCAAACATGCTGCTTGCGTTATTGATATTTTTTCTTATTATTCCTTGAATACTATACATAATTATTACCTCGCTAATTTAATTTCTATGCTTGACCTAATTGACTTATTGTTTTTTGAAGATTTGAATTTTCTATAAGAAACATTTGTCTGTTTGCCTCAAAAGTTCTTTTTACGGGCATTAAATTCATAAATTCATTTTGTAATGATACGTTAGAATATTCGCTGTACCCTTGTTGAACCTGAGGATTGATAATTCCGACTCCGTTTGAATCTACAATTCCTAAATTAGCAACATGTTCCAATTTTTTTGTCTTTCTGTTCAAAACACTTATTGCACCTCTTGTGTTAACAACGACATCTTTTGAACCTTCAGGTAATTTTTTGAATTTAATAGGAACACCTGTATTTGATAAAACTTTATTTCCTTGTAAGTCTAAGAAATTTCCGTCGATATCTATTTTAAAACGTCCGTCACGAGTCATTCTTACACCGTCTTCCGTTTGAATTTGGAAATAACCTTTTGAAGCCATTGCCAAATCTAAAGGATTATCGGTCATGCTTAATCTGCCAACCGTATCGTCAACAACTGTTGATAAACCGTCAACGCCTAAAAATTCGGTAAATGAAGACACAACTGCTTCTTTTCTTTGATAACCTACTTTATCAAAACCGTTAACATTATCACTGGCATTTGCCATCAATGCTGTTTGAACTTGCATTGCTCTGATAGCTGTTTTTAAACCGTTTTCATTAAGTTGTACACCGCCGTTAATTCTCATATTTACCGCCTCGCTTCTCTTATTCTCATATTATTTATCGGATAATTCAAGTAAAATTAGAGTAAATCGTTAAAATCTCATCTGAATAGTGGACTTCATTTTCTCTTTAATGATATTTTTTTATAAGTCAACATTTGAAAAATTTTTTAAGTTATATACGTATTTCAAATAAATTTTAAAAATAAATGTCCTGCTCGGACGGAGGAAACTTTTGGTGGCAAAAGTTTCACAAAAGCCACGACCGTATTTCCATTCATAAATTTTCACTAAATT
>CAJOPF010000112.1 GCA_905236205.1 Candidatus Gastranaerophilales bacterium | reverse complement strand
TTTGTATTTGTAACAAATAAATCATCTCCAACCAGTTGACATTTAGAACCTATTTTTTGAGTAAGCAAACGCCAGCCTTCCCAGTCTTCTTCTGCCATACCGTCTTCAATCGAAATTATAGGATACTTTTCAACCCAGTTTGCAAGAAAGTCAACCATTTCTTCTCTTGATAAAATTTTGCCTTCTCCTGCAAGTGTATATTTACCGTCTTCGTAAAATTCGCTGGATGCCAAGTCTACACAAATTTTAACGTCATCTGTGTTGTATCCGGCATCTTCAATTGCCATTATTATCATTTCAAGGGCTTCTTCATTTGAGGATAAGTTCGGAGCAAATCCGCCTTCATCACCGACAGATGTAACATAATCCTTATCTTGAAGGATGTGTTTTAGTGCATAAAATATTTCTGAACCCATTCTTACAGCTTCTTGAAAACAGTCTGCGCCGACAGGTGCAATCATAAATTCCTGACAATCAATATTATTGTCTGCGTGTACTCCGCCGTTTATTATGTTCATAAGAGGTACAGGTAATGTTATTGCGGAAATACCGCCCAAATATCTGTATAAAGGCATATTGTATGCTAATGATGCCGCTTTTGCAACAGCCAAAGATACGCCTAATATTGCGTTTGCACCCAAGCGGGATTTGTTATCCGTTCCGTCCAGTTCGAGCATTAGCCTGTCAATATTATACTGGTTAGAGGCATCTTCACCGATTAGTTCAGGAGCAATGATGTTGTTAACATTGTTTACTGCTTTTGTAACACCTTTACCGCCAAAACGAGTTCTATCGTTATCTCTTAACTCAATCGCTTCATATATGCCTGTTGAAGCTCCAGATGGCACTGCTGCTCTGCCTACTGCTCCTGAAGCCAGTTTTACATCAACTTCTACGGTTGGATTTCCTCTTGAATCAAGTATTTGTCTTGCTATAATGTCTTCAATTACAGTGGGCATGTTATTCTCCTTATTTACCTTTCTAATTATTTCACAAAGTTTACACTATTTCAATAGTATCGTTGTTTATGTTATATTAAATTTAGGAAAAGGAGTATGTCATGGGTATAAAATCTATTATACTTGCCGCAGGCAAGGGAACACGTATGAAATCTGATATGTCAAAAGTTTTGCACAAAATTTTTGATAAAACTTTGTTGGGATACGTTTTGGATGCTGTAAATGATACGCATATGATTGAACAGTCCTACGTTATTGTAGGTCATCAGGCAGAAGCCGTAGATGATTTTGTTAAAAATAATTATTCCGATAACACAAAAACAATTCTTCAATCACCTCAGCTTGGTACAGGTCATGCAGTTAGTATGGCTTGCCCTGAATTAGAAAATTTCGACGGAGAAGTAATAATTTTATGCGGTGACACTCCTCTTTTAACTTCTGAAACTATATCAGATTTTATTGAGTACCATAAGGAAAATAAAGCGGATATTACTGTTATGAGTGCAATTTTTGATAATCCGTTTAATTATGGCAGAATAGTTAGAAATATTGATAAAACGCTCAAAAAAATTGTTGAAGAAAAAGATGCAACAGTTGAAGAAAAACAAATTCAGGAAGTTAATGCGGGGGTTTATTGTGTTAACTGGAATAAGGTAAAGAAATCGTTCAGCGAATTAAAAAGTAATAATTCCCAAGGTGAATATTATCTTACAGATATTATTTCTTGGGGTGTTAAAAAAGACTTAAATGTTCAGGCATATACGCTTAAAGATAATTCTGAAATTTTGGGTATAAATTCAAAAATTCAGCTTTCAGATGCTGCAAAAATATTAAACAGACGCAACCTTGTTAATTTGATGAAGAACGGAGTTACAATTGTAGATCCTGACACAACTTGGATAAGTGCTGATACAGAAATCGGTGCAGATACAATTGTTTATCCTTCTGTATATATTAACGGTAAAAACAAAATAGGCTCTCATTGTTCCATTGGTCCTATGGCACATATCAGAGGTGATGTTGAAATAGGAGATAACGTGAGAATAGGAAACTTTGTTGAAGTTAAAAATTCAAAGATTAAAGACAATACAAACGTTTCACATTTAAGCTATGTAGGTGACAGTGAACTTGGTTCGCATGTAAATATCGGTGCCGGTACCATTACCGCAAATTACAATCCTGTAACTAAGGTTAAAAATAAAACAATTATCGGTGATTATGCAAATACAGGTTCTAATTCGGTTCTTGTAGCTCCGATAGAGTTAGAAGAAGGAGCATTTGTTGCGGCGGGTTCTGTTGCTTCCAAAAATGTTAAAGCTTGGGCATTGGCTTTGAGCAGAGCTCCTATGAAAATTATTGAAAATTGGGTTAAAAAGGCAAAGTGAGGATTAGAAATGGCAATTAAACCTTGGAACGAATATTTTTTAGATTTGGCAAAAACTTGTGCAAGCCGTTCTAATTGTATAAGAGCTCAGGTTGGAGCAGTTATTGTCGGCGAAGATAAAAAAATTAAGGCAACAGGCTATAACGGTACTCCATCAAAAGTTGAATCGTGCGTGGAACGAGGTGAATGTTACCGAATAAAAAATAACATTGAATCAGGTACAAGATATGAAACCTGTCGTTCGATTCATGCCGAGCAAAATGCTATTATTCAGGCAGGACAAGACAGATGCCAAAATGCAACTATGTATATTTGGGGACATCAGATGATTTGTATTTTATGTAAGAGATTTATAGTGCAGTCTGGCATAAAAGATGTTTATTTACAAAAAGACGAATATTCTGACGTTAAACATGTTTCAGTCGATGAAATAAGAAAAGAACTTGAAGAACAGCAATAAAAAAGGTGATTTAACATCACCTTTTTTATTATTTATTTTTAAACTTTTCTTCAACAATTTTTTTGTTCATCTTATCCAAGTTGTCAAGCATTTTATAATTAAATTTTTCTTTTTCCATGCTTAACATCAATTGTTTGTCCATTTGATGAAGTCTGTTCATATCGGTATTCGCATTAAGACCGTTAAGCAAAGACATTTGCGAATTTGCTATATTCATAACTCTGTAAGCAGAATCCATTTTGCCGATACCGTATATCATAATTGCTCCGTAATTAGTTCCTATACACTTATTATTTACGATAATTCGTAATTTGTCAACCCGACTAAGCTACTTTGCCGTTTTGAACTTCGTATTTTTCAATTTTTTTGCTTAAATCATTTACGAAATCAGAAACAGTTTGTTCTAAAGTTCTTCCGTTTTTAGGGATTTGGAATGCAGCTGCATTTTTGTGTCCGCCACCGCCGTATGATCTTGCAATTTCTGAAACATCAAAGCTTCTGCTTCTGATAGATAATGCTGCAGAACCACCGAATTCAGCTACTTTAAATCCAACTTCAACGCCTTCTAATTCAGGAAGTCTTCCGCAAACGTCTCTTACTGCATCTTTACCTTCTTGAGTATAGCCTGCATCTTTACAAGCTTTTTTAGCTGCTTTAATATCTGCATCTTCAATTATGTAAGCAATTTTGCCGTTTTTAGAGTATTGGATTTTATCCATTGCTACTTTTTCTGCATCAAGAACAACTTTTGGTGTGTTACCTAAAGCGTTTAAGTTAACTTCTCTGTTGTTAACTCCTGCTTTCATTAACAATGCTGCATCTTCAAATGTCATTGGAGTGTTAGCATATTTGAAACATCCTGTATCTGTTAACATACCTGTAAACATTGCATCTTTAGTTTCTTTTCTTAATTCTTCAGGTTTTAATCCTAAAGGTTCAACAAATTGCATAGCGATTTCAGCTGCTGCAGGTAATGAACTGTCAATTAAGTTAGCTGTTTTTGCATATTTATTGTTTACTGTTCTTCCGAATTTTTCATTATATTCTTCTTTGTATGGGTGGTGGTCAATTTTCATGCTGTAAGTTGCTTTATTCATAACACCTTTTCTGTAATCAGGAGCCATCAATTTAGTTTCAGCACAATCAACAGCAATTGCTAAATCATATTTACCATATTTTTCAGCAGCTTTATCAGCATCTTCAGGTTTACCAGGTTTGTGAACAATTACGTTAACATCAGGATTTGTGTTCAAATATTCGTAATGAGGTGGAAATTTGTCAGCAAATACAAATACGTCAACTTTTTTGCCTGTTGCTTGGTTAATTAAATTAGCCATTGCAAAAGATGTACCAAAGCTGTCACCATCAGGAGAAGTGTGACCAGAAACAGCAATCTTTTGAACTTTTGGATCTTTCATTATTTTAACCATTTTATCAATGGTTTCTTTATTATGAGCTTCAGGAGACCATCCTGTGAACGATACTGCTAATGTTTTTTGAGGTTGTTTAACCATGCTCATACCCAAAGCACCCATTTTATCAAGTGCATTGTAACTGTATGCGGGTTTTATATCTGATTGCGCATTTCTGATTACCTTTGATTGAGGTACTGCGTAACTTGTTGCCTTCACCGCATTGATTGCATTAACGTTCATTTTAAACTCCTACATTACTAACTTGTAACTTATATAAGCATCCTCAAAAAAAAAATTGCCCGCATGGGGGGCAATTTTTCAGAAATTGTTACAATTGTTAATAGTGTATTTATAACAATATTATTGAATTTTAGACAATTTATTTTAATAAATCGCTGTATAAGTTAAGATATTTTTTTGCACTTGATTTCCAGCTGAAATCTGAAGTCATTGCATTTTTTTGCATTTTTTCAAATGCTTTTCTATTGTTTTGATATATATTGAATGAATAATACAATGCTTCTTTCATATCCCAGCCGTTATATCTCCAGAATTTAAAGCCGTTAGCTTCATCAAGTGGTTCGCCTTTTACTGTATCATCAAGTCCGCCTGTTGCTCTTACAACAGGTAATGAACCGTATCTCATTGCAATTAGTTGGCTTAGACCACATGGTTCAAATCTTGACGGCATTAGAAATAAATCAGAACCTGCGTACATCAGGTTTGCAAGTTTGCCGTTGTAGCCGATTTCTGCTCTGATATTTGGTGAATTATTAGATAACCAAATTAAAAGGTTTTGGTATTCATCTGCGCCTGAACCTAAGAAAATGAAATCAGCGGGCATACGCATTAGTTCACCTTCTTCTGCTCGGATTAGGTCTATACCTTTTTGGTCAACAAGTCTTGAAACCATAGCAACAAGAGGTCTGTCAGGATTATATTTTAAACCGAAATGTTCACAGACTTTTTTCTTATTTTCTTGTTTGTTCTTTATTGAACGTTCATCATAAGTTTTTGCAAGTGCTTTGTCATGTTTAGGGTCAAAGGCAGTGTAGTCTATGCCGTTAAGTATTCCATGAATTTTGCCTTGATTCATTCTCAATGTATAGTCCATGCCTTCGCCAAATTCAGGAGTCAATATTTCTTGAGCATATTTAGGTGATACAACAAGGATTGCATCAGAATAATTTATTGCACCTTTAACCCAGTTAACCATTCCGTAATGTTCAAGTCCCCACTGGTTGAATACAATATCTTTTCTCATATTTGCAAAATCTAGGATATCATCGTGCCAAACGCCTTGATATGCCAAATTATGAATTTGGAAAACATTTTTTGCTTTATTCCAAAATTCATCATATTTGTAGTTTGCTTTTATGAACATTGGTATCATAGCTGTATGCCAGTCGTGATACCAATGTATCATAGCTGTATGCCAGTCGTGAGAATGAACAATGTCAGCCTTAAAATTAAGTGCTTTTGCATATTCAAGAACGGCAAGTGAAAATGCGGTATATCTTTCGTGTTCATATCTTGTATCCAAATATTTTGGATAAACGTCTTTAAAACATCCGAAGTACCAGTCATTTTGTATAAAGAATACGTTAATTTTTGTTCCCGGTAATTTGCAGGTATAGAGTTTAAATTTATGACCTTGGTAGCCGAAAGTTATCCACATCTCAGAATTAGGATACTCTTTAATATCATATTTTTCTTTGTCTATACAACCATGTAGCGGTGTAAAAATAGCAAGTTCAACATTTTTTTCAAGTTCTTTCGGAACACTGCCTACTACATCTGCAAGTCCTCCTGCTTTTGAAAATGGTGCAACTTCTGCTGCTGCAAATAATACTTTCATGTTACCTCCGTTATTTTAAATTTATATTAAATGTTTTAGCGATTTGTTGAGCTTGCTCCATGCAAACTTTTGCCTGTTCCGTCTCGTGTCTTTGTTGAAATACTTTTGCGTAAAGATATTTAAATATCATTAGTAAGTAATAATTTTTGTTTCTACTGTTTTCAATTTCAACAATTGTATTTGAGGCTATACCGTAAGCTGTATCTGTATCGTTATTTTTTAGCGATAGTTCCGCTGTATAATAAGCTGACAGGTAGTATAAATTTTTTAATCCGTTTTTTTGTGCGGTTTCTAATACACTGTTAAATATTACAGATGCTTTTTTATCTTTATTTAAGTCAAGATAAGCTTTTCCAATCATAATATCACAAAATAGTTCAGCTTGGCACAGACTATGTTCTTTTGCCTGAAGTTTTGCTTTATAAATTTCTTCTGCAAATTCATTTTGATTTGTTTTATATTGCGAAAATGCTGTAATTATGTGAAAAATAGTTGAACTGAATTTGTCGGACTGTTTTAGGTTTGGCGTTAAGGCAGTTTTTTCACCTTTTAGCACTTTAACTAATTCCGTAAATATTTTGTAAGAATCAGGCAGGCTGTGTACGTTATTATTTAGAAATGTACTGTAATCGTTAATATCATCTTTCAGTTGTAATGCTTTTGAAAATAACAAATAACCCGCAGAATTTATTATCAGGTCTTTAAATTCGCTGAGTTTTGTCGTTTTAGGCGCTATAAGAGATATATCTTTACCCTGTATATAACCAAAGATTTCTTCCCCTAAGGTTATGCAGTCATCATAGTCGCCAGTATTAAATAAAATTTCAAGCTTTGTAAGAGCTATTTGCAATGCTTGCGGGTTAAAGTTTGGTCTTTGCGGATTTATTCCGTAATTTTCCATTTTTGATAATATTTTGTGTGCCATATGCAGCGCTTGAGCGTAATTTCCTGATATTATCGCACCTTGCATTATTCTTCCGCAAAGATTTATTATCTTTTTGTCATCAACTGCTACTTCAATATTTTCAATAATAGTTTGAATTAAGGTCGAAATTCTTTTTGGAGAATATTTTAAAATCTGATTAGAAATATTTTCATATATTTCCAATGTATATTCTTCAATTTGTTTATTATTGCTTTCTTCCGTATTCATAGAGAGCAATTTTATCAATCTTAAGCTGCAATTCAGGTATGCACCATAGTCTCCCAATGAATTGTTGATTTCCGCTAAGTTCTCCCATTGTGCAAATGCATTATTTAAGTCATTTGTCATTTCATATATATTTGCAAGCACAGGAGTTATTGTATTTGAGCTATATATGTTTCTGATTATCAAATTTGAAAGTTCTCTTTTTTCGTTACCTGAAAGTATTGAAATAAGATTTTCATAAAGCATTTCATAACTTTGTATTTGTATCAAACCGTTGTTATAAGAGATAAAACCTTTGCTGTCCAAAAATGAAATATAGTCCGTAAATTGTTTTATATTTAATGCTTTAATATCGTTAATCTCAACTTGAGGACCAATTATCAACATACATGCAAATATTTTGAATAAATCCGCATCAAGAGATTTTAAATATTTTAATCTAAGTTTTATTAGTTCATCAAGAGTTGTCGGAAAGAGTAAGGTATCAGTTTTGCCAAGTTCTAAAACCCCGTTATTAACTTTGAATATACCCATGTCTATTAGATAAACAAGCGCCTGCATAAAATATATTTGTGAACCTTTAGTGTTCCGGATAATCTTTTTCATATAAAAATTATCAATTATGTTTTGGCACAAGTTGCTGTTAGCTTCAAGTATTTTGGCTATTGGTGAAGGTTTTAAATATATTTCTGTATATTCATTTCTGGATAATAAGAAATGTGCTTCTTTGTGTAATGCAAAATCTTTTTCACAAGTTATGACGTAACTTAAAGAATTTGCGGAGAAGTCTTTTATTATTTGTTTGAAAAGCTCAAAGGAGCTATCATCCATTTTTTCAATATTTTCAATTACAATTAAAGAATTATTCAGTTCTGATACGACGCTTTTAAAAATTCTGAAAAGGTTTTCTCTTATTTCGTCAGGATGAGAGTTTACATTTTTATTTATGCAGAGAGCGGAAGCCAAAAAACCGTCTTTATCAATTTCAATCAATTTTGAAAAGGCACTTTTATTTTTTGCCTGATCAGAAGATGATAAGTCAAGTTTTTGAATTATCATTTCAGCAAAGAAACCATAAGGCCTGTATTTCATTTTGCCGCTGCAGGTAATTTGTATTATAGAATTGAAAATTCCGCAAGAACAAATCTTTTCCATATATTCAAGTGTTCTTGGCTGAAATTCTTTTTTACCTCTTAATGTAAGAATACTTTTTTGCCTATTCCTGAAATGGTCAACTATTTTTGAACTTATTCCCTGTGCAATATCTTTTTTGAATTGACAATTGATTTCATTAAATGTTATACCTTCAATATCATATATTGAGTCGTCTTCTTCAAAAGTTTCGACCGTTTCGTCAATCAAATCAGGAATTGATATTTCACGCTCTTCTTTTAGTTGCTCTTCTTCTTCTTCAAATTCTATATTTACGTATTTTGTTAAATCTAATTGGTACAGGAAGATATCACTGTTCTTTGCTCTTATCATACCAATTGATTCCATTGTATAATTTTTACTTAGAATTTCATAAATGCTGCTGTCAGCTATGAGTTGAAGATTGCTGTGTAATCTGCTAGCTTTTTCATCTTGGTAAACAATATTTATATTAACACCTGAGGTATAACTTTCATTTGATGAAGTTGCGTTACGTTTCAGAATTGCAGCATGACATTTTAAAACAAAATTGTCGTTTTTTAACAACTTATAATTCATTTTGGTTATAATGTTAAGCAACTCAATTGCAGACTGCATGGCATTATTTACTGATGAAGCGTAAGTATAATCTTTGTTGAACCTTATTACATAGGTGCTGTCAAAAATAGCTCGTTTTAAACCTTTGGTCTTTGCAAAACCATATATTAAGTCATTTAGTTTTTGTCTGAATTTTTTATAAAGCTGCTTTGAACCTAAAGTTTTTTCTATGTCATCAATATTTGGAAATTTAATTGTTAATGCGGCAAATTCTTCAATATTAGAATTTTGTAAAATAGCACTTACATTTGTATCAAATCCGCATCTTGAACATTTACCGTTTATAGTCGGATTGATTTTACCGCATTGGTGACACTTGCTTATAATAATATAACCGCATTCACGGCATGTATTTGTATCATTAACGGTATTGCATATTGGGCAAACAAGCTTAAGAACTTTTTTGCAATTTGGACAATTTAGTGCATTTTCATCTATTTCAATTCCGCATTTTGGACATTTCATTCTTTAATTTTACAACACATTTGTAAAAAATCAATTTTTTATGTATAATTTGCCTATACATGTTTTGTGAAAGGGTAAAAAATGGACTTGTTAAAAATTATAACCGATCCTGCCATATTGATTATTATTGCAACGTTTGTTTCAATTTCTTTTTATACATACAAACAATATACTAACGTAAATTCAAATCTTCTTTGGTTTATAAAGTTCTTGAAAGATTATAAAAAGACAGATTTATCTTTCAGATTTGGAGAATTTGATGCTGCGATATCAAAATTTAGATATGTTCTAAGTTCTTGGTTAGAATTTAAAAACACATTGGTATTTTCAGAAAGTATTGCAATAAAAAAGCAAGACGGTAATGCTTCATATCAGAATGTTTCAAAGTCTGTTGCCAATGTTCAAACAACGGTTGATCCCATTTATTTTTTCAATGAAGATTCACTGGTAACATCCAAATACAACAGTAAATTGATTGCTGCCGCTCCAACGTTACTAACAGGTATGGGACCGTTGTTTACTTTCTTAAATATTGCTATCGCTTTTACAAAAGTTGATTTTGCAACTCAAGATTCAACGATTGCGTCAGTATCAAATCTGATGTCAGGCATGCAGATTGCAGCTTTGTGTTCTGTACTTGCTGTTTCATTTTCACTTGTATTTATTTTGGTTGAAAAGTTATCTTATAACAAATTGTGTAAGCTACCTTTAAACAGCGTACAAGAATTGTTATATTCTCTATTTGATAATACATCATCAGAAAAATTCCTCATTGAATTATTAAAAGAAACAAAAGTGCAAAATAGCAATTTGACAGGTTTATTAGGTGTTTTACCTGAAAAATTTAAAGTTTCTTTTGAAAACAGTATGACTAAATCTGTTACACCGTATTTAGAGAATATTTTGTATGGTATTAACACACTAAACGATTCAATTAAAAATCTTAAGATTATAGCTCAAAAAAATAATGACGGCGGCGATATTGTTGACAAATTATTCTAGGTTTTCACTATGATTATAAGAAGAGTAAATACAAGTAATTCTACAACTGAAGAAAATGTTTTTTGGACAACAATGTCTGATTTGTTGCTTGGTTTGGCAATTATTTTTATTGTTCTTTTTATCTTGGCAATGACAGGTTTTACCCAAATGAAAGCCGAAGAACAGAATATAAAGAATAATGTTGCGAAAGAATTAAAAGAAAATTTAAAAAAACATAATATTGATGCTCAAATTGATGCAGTTACAGGCGATGTAAAGTTATCTGATTTGCAATTATTTGAGTTGGGCAGTTATGAGCTTTCTGCTTCAGGAAAACAGTTTTTAAATAAATTTATACCGATATACATAAATGCTGTATTTGATAATCAAAAATTGTCAGAAAAGATTGAAAATATAGTTATTCAGGGACATACTGATTCACAATCTTTTGCAGGTGTTAATTCAAAAGATGAACAATTTATAAAGAATATGGAGTTATCTACAAAACGTGCAAACGAAGTTGCAAAATATATTTTCTATACTCCTTTTAATAAAAAATACAGTTCAAAACTATATAAAATGCTTATGGTTGAAGGTAAAAGCTATTCTCAGCCTGTTATAGTAAATGGCAAAGAAGATTATGCAAAGAGCAGACGTGTAGAATTAAAAGTTATTGTAAAAAGCACAAATATTGATGATTTTATTGGTATGATTAAAAATGAAACATCAAAAAATCAAAAAGGCAAGTAATATTTATGAATTTTGTAAATGAAAAAGATGTTATTGAAACTATCAATATGATAAAACTTTATCATTTGGATATCCGTACAGTTACTATGTCTTTAAGTTTAAGAGATTGTATTTCTGATTGTGCAAATAAAGTATATGACAACGTATATAATAAGATTATAAAATATGCTAAAAACTTGTATCAATATGCTTCTGATTTAGAAGATGAATATTCAATTCCTATAATCAATAAAAGAATTGCAATCACACCTGCTTCAATTTTAGGAGAGTCTTGCAAAGATTTTGATTATGTTGAACTTGCAAAAGTATTAGATAAAGCCGCGAAAGATGTCAATGTTAACTTTATTGGCGGTTTTTCTGCTCTTGTTGAAAAGGGATGTACAAAAGGTGATTTGGCATTGATTGACAGCATACCTGAGGCTCTTGCCGTTACGGAAAACGTTTGTTCTTCCGTAAATGTCGCAAGCTCAAAAGCAGGGATAAATATGGATGTTGTTTTAAAAATGTCAGAAATCATCAAAAAATCAGCCGAGCTTACAGCTGATAAAGACGGACTCGGAGCAGCTAAACTGGTTTGTTTCTGTAATTCTCCGGGGGATAATCCGTTTATGGCAGGTGCTTTTTCAGGATACGGAGAACCTGAATGTGCATTAAATGTCGGTGTTTCAGGCCCAGGTGTCGTAATGGCAGCAGTTAATAATTTGTCTGACACAGCTGATTTTAGTGAGGTGGCAAATACTATTAAAAAAATCGCTTTTAAAATTACAACAACAGGTGAATTGATTGGAAGAAAACTTGCAGACAGACTTAATATTCCTTTTGGCGTAATTGATTTGTCTCTTGCTCCTACTCCTGCTGAAGGAGACAGTGTTGCGGGAATTTTTAAGGCTATGGGGCTTGAACACGTAGGCGCTCATGGTACTACTGCTGCGTTGGCAATGTTAAATGATGCCGTTAAAAAAGGCGGAATTATGGCAAGTTCTCATGTAGGCGGATTAAGCGGAGCTTTTATACCCGTATCCGAAGATGCCGGTATGATTGATGCAGCATCTAAAGGCTATTTAACCTTTGATAAGTTAGAGGCAATGACTTCTGTTTGTTCTGTCGGATTAGATATGATTGCTATACCAGGAGATACTTCAAATGCTGTTATTGCAGGAATTATTGCTGACGAAATGGCAATTGGAATGATAAATAAAAAAACTACTGCAGTTCGGATAATTCCGGTTCCAAACAAGACGGTCGGAGATGTTGCATTTTATGGAGGTTTATTAGGTGAAGCTCCGATTATGGATGTAGGTTCATTATCTTCGGACAAATTCGTAAATCGTGGAGGCAGAATTCCTGCTCCTATTCATTCTTTAAATAATTAATCAGGTGATTTTATGGCATATACATCAAACAGATATGAAAATATGTTGAGAGAATATATTATTGAGCAGCAAAGTGACTCATACAACAGAGGCAGCATTAACTATCAGCGCTACAATAATTTAAAAATATATATGACTCCGTCAAAGGATAAAAATCCTCATATATGGATTAGAATAGGTATATCGGAAGCTTGTTTTCTGATTGAAGACGGAAGTGTTATCACAGGTTCAATAGGCCGTGACCAAAAATTTATTCCGAAATGGTTGAATAAATCAGGTATTAGGGAAGAACTGATGGCAACTTGGGTAGAAGCTAATAAAGTTGATTTTGAAGAAGAATCTAAAGAGTAAAAATTTCCTTGAGAAATATTACGTAACAAAGTGTTTGCAATTTATTTTTTTTGTTTTAGAATGTGTATATAAGTCAAGGATAGAATGTGATTTTTAAAAACACATTCTATTTTAATAGGTAACATTTTTGAAAGAAGGAAATAAAAATGGGCATCAAAGGTAGAGTTGACAAAATGGTTGTTTTAGCTTGTGAAGAATGTAAAGAAAGAAATTACACAACTGTAAAAAACAAAAAAACAAGCAAAGAGAGAATGGAATTAAATAAATATTGTCCAAGATGTCAAAAACACACAAGTCACAAAGAAACTAAGTAATTTACGGTTAATTATCAAAAGCGTCCTTAGTTCAGTTGGTAGAACGTCGGTCTCCAAAACCGGATGTCGAGGGTTCGAGTCCTTCAGGGCGCGAGTTATATA
>CAJOPF010000111.1 GCA_905236205.1 Candidatus Gastranaerophilales bacterium | reverse complement strand
TTCAAGTGTACCTGTCATTTTATCGCCTGATTTATTAATAAACAAATCAGGTATATTTGCTTGCGGAATTTTACCCAATCCGTCAAGACTACAATAACCATTTGCTTGTCCTTTTTGGTTTAGGTTTTGAAAATTATTATTAACAAAATCTTTGCTTGCGGTTTCAATATTTGTATCAGATAAAACAATTACAGTACTGCTTTGTCCTACATCAATTTGAATACCAATTGTGAGTTGCTGAACTAAATTATCTGATTGAATGTAGGTTTCTTGTTCCATTTGTGCTATTTCAATTAAATTATCGTTTTCATCCAATAAGCCTATTTCACGAATTATATAATAATCAATATCTTGCGGTATTTGTACTAAAAAAGTATAACGTGTTGGTGAATTTACAATTCTTTCAGTTATTAAAAGTTTATTTCTTTGATTTACAAGAATTGCTTGTTCAGCAGTCGGTTCATAACTTTCACCGTTTGCATCACCTATTACAATATATTTAACTGCTAATTCACCACTATCAAAAGCAGCTGCTGTAATTAGTTCTTGTCCTATATTTGTTATTACTTTTTTAAATTCTGCCATAATTTTATCCTTATACAATTATTTTTTTTGAAATTAATGTTATTGGAGTTACAAAAATATTTGTTTTTACAACGTTCTGTAATTTGATTAAATCCAATTTTGCACGTAATTGTTTAAATTCTTCTATTTTTTTTTGTATTATACTTAAAATTTCTGATGTAATAGGCTCATTGTCAGATAAGAAATTTAATTTAAAGTGATGTGGAATACCGTTATACTTATACCAAGGCAAATATTTAGCCTCAATATTTTCAATATTTATGCAATCTTTTATTGCTTTGACAGTTCCTTTTGTTCTGTGTAATGGTATTGCGTTTTTTATTAAATTTATTTTTTCTTCTCTTGTTTTGCAATCGTTCCAACCCTCGCTTGTAACGTGAAATTGTTTTGCTAATTCTGCTAAAATACTATCGCTTACAGCGTCAGGAATACAAGTCATTATTTTTGCAAAACCAAAGTTAAAACTTTCATTTAAGCAATTTTCCAAAGCCAAATTACTTTCATCTTGAAGTATTTGAGGTAATAAAGAATTAGGCATACGCTCTCACCTCTTTTCTTCTTTGTAATTCTGAAAGCATTGTATATATTTCGTTTTTATGCTTTTTCAGCATTTCTAAAAATTCTGATTTTGTTTTATCATTAAATGCACTTGATAAATTTATTACCGGTGAATAATTTAATGAAACACTTGAATTATTTGTCTTGTTTTGTTTTACTTTTCTCCATTGTTCCGCATCGCTTGCTGTTAATATTGCCTCTTTTTTGTGAACTTTTGCAATATATCCGTCATAAGGCACATTATCTAATCCATTTGCGTGTGAACCGTCAATTTTTGTGTTTTCAGAATTTCCGCCACTTGGAAATAATTTTAAACGTCCGCCAAGTGTAATAAGATTTTTTAACCATTTTGCAGCTTCGACCATTTTTGTTATGCCCCAAGCAATGCTGTTACCAAATTTTATACCCCAGTTTTCAACATCTTTGCCGTCAGTTTGAATTGGAGTAAAAAATGCTTTAATCCAATTTATTGCAGGTTTTATTGCATTACCGATAGCAATAAATGTTGGTTGCAGCGGTGCAAGACCTTGTTTTATACCTATAAACATACCTTTAAAAAATGCAGAAATTGGCTGCCAGTATTTGTAAATCATAAAAGCTCCGACTGCAAACGCACCTACAACCAAACCAACTGGGTTTAAAGACATTGTTACATTTAATGTTTTTATTGCGTTTATTGCTTTTTTGCAATTTGGAATAAAATTAATAAATCCGTTTTTTATATTATTAAAACCATTTTTTATAGCATTAAAAGCCATATCCGGAGCAGCCATAAAGAAATCAATCATTGCATCACAACCTCGATTTACAGCACTTGCAGCACCAACAACAGCATTCGGGATACCTTTAAAACCGTTTATAACTCCGTCAATGCCTTTTCTTAAATCAAATTGAATATTGTTCATTTTTATACCGCTTGCCCACATATAAACACTTGCTTCTCTGTATACACCTAACATATCCTTAAAACCTCGAATAGCTCCGCCGATTAAGAAAGATGTTGTGCCTAAGCCTGTTAATATTACACCTGTGCCTAATGTTGCTATTGCAATTGCAGATTTTAAACCTTGCGGAACTTTGTCTATAATATTTGATAATACAGTCAATCCTTTTGTAGCACCTGTTATCACAGGAAGTAAGCCATTGCCGAATTCAATGCCTATTTTTGCAGTTGCATTTTTTAAGGTTTGAATGGCACTATTCATAGTTGCTGCTTGTTTCATAAATGCTTCATCAACGGCATTTGTACCGTCCCGCATTCCTTTTAGTGTGTCTGTATATGCTTTATTTTGTTTTGTACAAAGACCGACAACAGCGTTGTATGCTTCTGTTGAACCAAATAATTGTAAAATCATTGTATCATTGCCTTTTACGGCATTTGTTATGCGTGAAAATGCTCCAACCATTCCGCCTGATTTTTGGATTAAATCTTTAAAGTTTTTTGCACCAAGTTGAGTTAAAACTTTTCTTGATTCTTTGCTTTCTCTTGTCATTCCTGCTATGGCTGCTTTTAATTGGTGGTGTGCCTGTGCTGCCGGTTGTCCTGTTGTTGTTAGTGCTGCAACGGATGCAAGATAATCGTCTAAATTAATACCCGCTGCTGCGACTGTTCCCGCAACTGCACCAAAACCCTGTGCAATTCCTGAAATTGTTGTTTTACCTGTTTTAACAGTTCTAAAAATTAAATCATAAACTTTTTCTGCTTTGGCACCCTCTAACTGCCAAGCATTGATTGAAGATGTTACCAAATCAACAGCCTCATCTGTTGAGCCCAAACCTGCAATACCTAATTGTGCTGATTTTTCCAAAACTTTAAATTGATTTGCTGCATCAATACCGGCAGAACGAATATTGTATAAAGCATTTGTTAAATCATTAATTGCGACAGGTGTACGCTTTGCTATATTTAATACCGATTTACCCATTTCATCAAGTGATTCTGTATTTGTATCAATCAACGTACTTACATTTGTCATGGAACTTTGAAAATCACCTGCCATTTTTGCACCGATACCTGAAACCGCAGTTAAACCTGCACCCCATAATGTTGATTTTTTACCGAAACTTTCAAATTTTTCTGCGGTTCTATCCAAACGTGTCTGTAATTTTTCAAAATCTTTACCGGAAGAACGCACAGCAGATTTTATGACATTTGAAATGCCGTCTTTTGCACTTAATATAAGTTGTAATCTTAAATTTTCTGCCATAAATTAATTTTCCTGTTGTTTATCAAATTCTTGCCAAAATTCTATTGTCTGTTTTATCCAATATTTCAAATCCTGTATTTTCATATTCATAACGGTTTCATAACTCCAACCTGTTATGTGGCATAAAAAAATTATGTCTTTTGTGCTGAAATCAATAACTTTTTTAATTCAATATATTTATCCTCTATTGCGACAACATCTTCTAAAGGTAAATCTAATATGTCCTCTGCGGTAACTTTTTCACCGTTTATTTTGCATAATTCAGCATAAATAAACGCTGCTGTTGCTGCTCCGCCCTCTGCTGCTTGTCTTGCTTTTATCAATAAATGACCGTCAGCTTTTCTTATATCTTCAAATTCAACTTTTTTGCCTGAAATTGGCAATATTAAAATATTTTCATTATTTGTTTGATTTTCCTGTTTTTTAGCCATTTCTTAATCCTTTCTTTTTAGTGAGTTGTGAATAGTGAATTGAATTTATATACTCACTACTCACCATTCACTATTCACTAAATTAAGCCTAAGTTCTTTTTCATTTTTGCTAATTTATCTACACCGTCAACAATCCAAATGTTGTTAGGAATATCAATTTCACTTAAAACTTTTCCTTTATATTCAATTTTGCAAGCATGTGGTATCAGTTCAACCGTAAACTCTGCATTTTCTTGTTGTTTTAGTGTTCCTAATGCAGTAATTTTATTTGTAATTGCTTTAATTGTTCCTTTTACAGGCAATTCATCACGCAAAACGTTACCGTCAAATATTTTTAAGTTTCCACGAACCGTAATAATATGTTCTTCATCCAAATTTGACAGTTTTGTATAAACATTTGCATCAAAACCGTTTAATTTAATTGAACTATCGTCTAATTCAACACCGACTGGTAATTTTGTCGTGCCGATTGAATCTATCGGCTTACTGTCAACCGTAACATTTGAAATGTCCGGAAATTTAAACTCATTAACTTTACCGAATAATGATGTACCTAAATATAGATGTGCATTTGATAATATTGTTGCCATTTTTACTTTGTCCTTTCTTGATTTTTGCGTAAATCGCTTTTATTACGCACTTAACGCAGTTGTAATATATTTTATATTTATGAATGAACTAAATCTGATATGTTCTGCTACGCTTGGCGGACAGAAGTCATAATTAAATCTTACAAATCCGTTTGCAACACTTTCTGCATCGTTAAGTTGCTCATCATACCAAACATCACCGTCTAAAATAAGACCTACTTCCGGATTTTTCCAAGTGTTAAATTTTGCTTTTATGCTTTCAAGAACATTATCTATCCACGCTCTCGTAACTTTTCCGCCAACACATTCGAAAGAACCGCTTTCAATTGTTTTTTCGATAAAGTTTGCAGTATCAATTACGCTATCAAATGTTTCAATTCCCATTTTACTCGGATAACCGCAATTTCTTGCACCCCAAATTCTGAATTCACCTTTCCAGTTTATAACAGTTCCTATACCAACTGCGTTTAATGCATTTGATTCAGTATTTTCTTTATTTAATATAAATTCAACAGGAAATTCTAAACCTTTTATTGTTTTTGATTTTGTATTATCTATTGATTTTGCAATATCCTGTTCTTTATTAAGTCTTACTCTGATACCTGCTAAAACAGGTGAAATAGGTTTAATCAACATTTCATCCAAAAATTGATTATAGCGTTTTACCCAAGGTAAAGCCATATAAGCATTTTTGTCAGAACACATCAAGTCAACACCTTGATTATTATTTCTGCCTTGAATTGCTGCATTTACTCTTGTACTTTTGGGTACATCTAAATATGTTCTTGCTTTTATATCATCTGCAACATTATTTATTGCATCTCTTATGGTAGGTTGTGCCGAAAATTCAGGTGCGATAATAATATTTACATCATCACCGTAAATTTGTGTAATATTTGTTATTGCTTTTGCACCTGTTTTATTGCCGTCTGCATCAACAGTGCCTACAAAATCTGCGGCAGTTACTTTTGTTGTATCTGCATAGTTGTAGCTGCATACAAGATTTTCAGCGTTTTTAAAAACCTCACTTTTTAATGTAACAGTGCTGGTATCTGCATTTTCTGTAACTTCAAAGTCTGTACCTGCAACACCTGCTGTTTCACCTGCCATTACCGTTAAATTAGTTAAACCGATATGTGCTATTTCAAATTTATTTGCAACTTGTGTATGCTGTTCATTTTCAACTGCTGTTTTATGTTTTGTTTCATCAAAGACATTAATCATATAAACAGTTGCACCGTCTGATTCTTGAAAAATTGTGTCAATTGCATCATAAATTGTATAATTTCTGTAATTTTCACCTGCGTATTTTGCTAAATCAGTATAATTTCTGATTGGTACAGGAGTATTTAAGGTTTTATTTTCCTCTTGTAATACAAATGTCGGCACTGTACCTAATACACAAATAATATTAGTTTGTGCATCTTGTAATGTTTGTTTTTGTTTTTCTCGTTTAGTGTCTATTCCGTGTAGCATTTATTGTTCCCTTTCTTTTTTATTTTGTTTTGTAAAAATTCGCTGTCTTGAATTATTCGGGTATTTCATCGTTTAAATAGTCTGCATCTAATAAAAAATCTATTTTTATTGTTAGTCCGCAATATAAATCAGTATTTATTTCCGTTAAAAATTGTTCTTTTACAATTTGTATTTTTCTGCCCAAAATCTCTAATCCCTGCAAAGTATCTTTTAGCATTTGTTGAGGTTTATGAGTTTGTTTATATTCTTTTAACCCCCTGTAACCCGATATTATATTAAATCTTATGGTTGAATTTTGACTTATATTCCATAATGTATTTTGGTCTGAATAATCTGTTTGCAAATATTTTACAAGCAGGCAGCCTGTCGGACTTGTAAAACTATAATTTTCAAAATCCGACGGAAAGCTTTCGACGTCAAATTCAGGAAAAACTTCTTTTAATGCCTCAATAATCGCATTTTCGATAACTTCATTTGTGCTTGTAATGGTATTATTCATAATCTAAAACCTCTTAATAAATCATCTGAAAAACGTCTATCTTCATCTGTTTTGTCAGTGATGTACATTTTTGGAGATAATTTTGTTTCAGCAGTTGCATAGGATGTTGCAAATTCCAAAACTTTTGAACCGTTTTGTAAATCTTTTAGCATTTTTAAAGCATCTTCATAATTTTGCAAATAGTTTTTTGGAACATCTTGCGGTCTGCGTGCATAAAGTCGATAAATTACAATGTCCGCTGAAATTTGTACCAATATTTTTGGTATTGACGGTAAAGGCAAGCTGTACTTGTTTCTTAATGATGAATTTATAATATCATCCGCAATTGTAATGTTTTCATTAATACAATTCATATTAATTTCAGTTGCAGGTGAAACGTCATTACTTAAATTAATAAGCACTCGTCTGTCTATTCTCGATAATAAATCATCAATTGTACAATACATTTTAAAATCCTTTTATTTGTATTTCCTCATTGAATAAGGGCAAACACTACCCTTATTCAACATTCTGAGGAGGAAAATCCACTATGCTGCAAAAAATCTTTTAATCAAATAACCGCAGTCAGGGCAAGTGATAATATCTTTGTATTCTTCAACAGATTTATAATATTTTACACCTGCAGCCCCCGGTTTTGCATCCAAGAATGTTTGAACATTGTAGTCCTTGTAAACAACTCTTTGACCGAATGTTACACCGCAATCTAAATCAGCCGCAGAATCAATATAAGCAAGCACCATATCATTACCCCATACATAAGATAAGGCTAGTGCTTGACCTCTTTTATTTGTGTTTATTTTGCCACCGCCGATTAAAATATTTTCGACATCAAAACATTCTTTTAAAAATTCAACAGGAACTAAACCGTCTTGAATAGCTGAACCTTTATACATTTGAACAACCGATGCGTGAGAACGTAAATAATTTGCACCTGCTCTTGAAATAATCATTGTATTAGGTTTTTTATACATTTTGTCCGCACATTCCTGAACAAATTTTATCGGTTTTGCACCTTGTGAATCAAAATCATTCGCAGCGGTCAATGTTACAGCGTTACCCTCATAATTGTTTACATCACGGAGCAATTGAGCAAGACGAACTTCACCTGCAAGTTTCAAATGATTTTTTGAAAACATTACACGTTTTGCCTCTTTGTCTTTTTCTTGTGTTGTCATTTCCAAATGACGTACAGACAACTTGGTTAAGTGTGCGTAAATCCCTGTACCGTTATGTTTTTCGGTATATTTATATTCTGTTTCGTCAGGTTCGCCATATTCACCGATTTCTGTATCACCAGTTGTTAAAAATTGTCCTTTATCGTAATAATGGTATTTGAATTCAGGACTATCAACATAAGATTTTGTAAGAAATTCATCAGCAATCAACTCTGACGGTGTGTATGCAATTGCAAGACCTGTTAAAGCCTCGTCTGCTACATAAGGTAATTCTAATTGTGACATTTTATTTTTCCTTTCTTTTTTATTAGTATTTTATTAAATCGGTAGTCTGTTCCTACCAGTCAACCGTACTTTCCGAGTTGTCAACTGCGAAACGCAGTATTTCGCTTTATTTTACTCATTGCGATTTTATCTGTAATTAGCCGGAAATAGTGTCATTATTTTCTTCTTGAGTTGTATTTTCCGCTTCTGTTGTTTTCGTAAGCACAAACGGTTGAATATTAACCAAAGCCCAAAGTTCGGCAGCACTTGCAGATGTTTCTTCAACTTGACCTATTGAATATGCCAATAATGTTGATGCTTCAGCATCTGCAAACACATCAGCATCAAGATTAATTACACAGCCTTTTGCATCTTCATCAGCCATTAAAAAATCACCTGCGTTAACTGCTCCAGATGTTTTTACTAATGTTCTTCCAAAAAGAACTACATCACCTTTTGCACCTTTTTTGCCTGCAAACATTGTTACTCCGCAAGGTTTGTCAAGCGGTGATGTTACCGCTTTAACTTCACCCTCTGCGGAAAATTTTACAATTGCTCTTTCTGCTAAATCTTCACCATAAGTGTATGTTCTTACTATTTCGTGTGCCATTTTTTATTCCTTTCTTATTTCATTAATATTGAATATGCTTGTGCTTCCGTACATCCTTTTTCTTTTACTATTTTCTGAATTTCTGTTGCATAACTCTTTGCATCCGAAAAATCTTGTTTATCTTTTGCATCATTATTTGTTGCAATATCTTGAAAATTCATCATTTTTAGTTCTGAAATAAAATCTTTTACAACTTCAACACC
>CAJOPF010000110.1 GCA_905236205.1 Candidatus Gastranaerophilales bacterium | reverse complement strand
TGATAAGTTAAGTTCGCCACAATTGTTAGTTTTCATTCTTAATTGCATAAACATAATTCCTTTTCTTTTAAATACGAAATTATATTAACAAAAACATACGCAATTGTGAATAATGAATATTTAAAAAATATAAATGTATTGACAATGTATTGACAAATCTGGAAAAATAAGTTATAATACGATTATGGACAAGTTTAAGTATAAAATCATAAAAATTAACGGTAAAAAATTTATATTTAAACTTGACTTAAATCCTATAACAAATGATTATGATTACCATATTTATATAAGACATTTGGTAACACCAGAACAGGCAGTATCCGCATTTTTCACAAAAACTACAGATGTTTATAATGCAGAATATAACAGACAGGAATTATATAGTGAAAGTTTAAATATTGTCGTCTTTTACAAAGAATTATCGCCTGATATCTTGATTATAACAGCATTTTTTGAAGGAGGTCTAAATGGCTAAAAAAAGTATATATATTCCAAACGTAGGAATTGCAGAAGTATCTGATTATGAGCCAACAAAAGAAGAAGAAAAATTGATACTTAAATTTGAAGAGCAAGCTGAAAAAAGTATTTCTGAGTACAAACAAACAGCAAATGTAAATTTCAGATGGTCAGAATTTGAAATAAAACGTGCAAAACGTATAGCCGAAAAACTGGGAATGCCATATCAAACATATTTAAAATCGACATTAAAACAAGCAATGGATAATGACGAAAAAAGATTGATGTAAAAATAAATTATGTATTGATAATCCTATTTCAAATCATCAATTTGAACATAAACAGGTGTATCAAGTTTGAATTTAAACTTGTGTCCTGCTTTTGCTTTGTAGTTCAAACCTTTTGACATTGAGCTGATTAACAATCCAAAACCTCTGCAAGTTCTCGGTACAACTACCAAGCCAACAACGGTTACGGATTCAATTGCCACAATTGCTATGCCGATTAACGAAAACGTTAATGCACCAACACCCGCAGGAACAGCCCTTATTACATTTAAAATTTGAGGAGCTTTCAAATCACTTCCGCTCTTTGGTTCCATTCTTACAGAGTAAAAATTTTCATTCGGTAATAAAATTTTATTAACGATTATATAACCTCTTGCTCTTTTATATAATGGAGAACTTTTTTTAATTTTTTTAAAATAACCCGCAAATCTTGTATCTTCAGGTAAATACTTACCGTTTGATGCTTTAACAGGATTTACTAATCTGAAATATACTTTTTCATTTTCTTTAGTTTCATTTATATCTATATCAGATTCCAATTCTAAAGTAAAAATACTTCTTGGAATAAGATAAACTTTTTCTTCCTCAACCCCCGTTGAAAGAACAGGTGTTGATTGCTCTTGAGTTTGATAATTTTGATATTGATTATTACTTTCAACAGTTTGGTTACTTTGTTGGTTGTCGTAAGACTCATTTTCCGCAAAAGCAGGACATAACGTAAAAAAATTTAAAACTAAAACTAAAAATATTGCCAAAATCTTTTTCATAAATACCTCATAATTTAATCAAATACAAGATTATAATATCAAAAATACATAATATTGTGAAGAATATAATTTATAATTCTGAATTAATTTTATCCTTATATTCTTGTAAATCTTCCAACATTGCCGTTAAATCTTTAAGTTGCATTTTAGGCACTTTAAATTCAAACAATTTGCCGTCTTCTAAATAAACTGAAAAAATATTGTCAAATAACGAAATTTTAGTAATATCTTCATAAAATCTTTTAAATACCAATTCTTTGAATTTTCTATCTTTTGATATTGCTAAATATTCATGATTTATTTTTAAATATAAAAATTTTTTGTCACAATTAATCAACTTATCTAAAGGCTCAATAACTATATATTTTTCGCAATCTGAAATCATCTCAACATCTCTGTAAACCTGTTTAATAGGTGAAAGATTTATGAAAAAAGTATATATACATAAACATATTAAAAATAGAAATAATCCCATTTAGTCCTCTTGTTTTTAATTACCGAAAGATTTTGGCACATATTGTCCTTTTGCGTTGTAACCGTATTCTATTCGTTTACCGCCAATAGATTTTTTAACATAATCACCTTTTGCATTATAACCGTATTCTATTTTTTCACCACCAATAGATTTTGGTACATAATCACCTTTTGCGTTGTAACCGTAATCTATTTTTCTACCGCCAACAGACTTTGGCACATATTGTCCCTTTGCGTTATAGCCATAATCTATTTTTTCGCCGCCGATATATTTTTGTACGTATTCACCCTTTGCATTGTAACCGTATTCTATCCGTTTGCCGTCAACATATTTTGGCACGTACTGTCCCTTAGCATTGTAGCCGTATTCAATATTACCTGCAAAAACAACCGTCGGGCAAATAATCAATATTGATAAAATAATTAACAGATTTTTCATAAAAATACTCCTTTATTTATTTTAAAGTATAAAATATGTCTGTGTCAAAAACGGACATAAAAAATCGCAAACATTTTTAAATGTTTGCGATTTATAAAATTTACTCTGTTTTTACAGGTATTTAACTGTTTCGTTATACATGATTGTATGGAATTCTGATTCTGTTGTTATATTCGGATATTTTTTCATAAAATCATCAACTTTGAATAAATCCAAATATTTTGTTAATTCACTCACAACATACGGATAGTCATGAGTTTTTTTCAAGTTTTCAATGTACTCTTTTACTTTGTTTTGAATAGTTATTCTGTCATAAGCATAAGAACTTCTTACATTAACTTCATCAGTTTTTTCTTTTTCCTCTGTTTTCTTAGCTTTTGTTGCTTCTTTTTTGTCTGTTTCTTCAATTTCTTTTGCCAAAACAATTTCTTTTACATCTTTAGCTTTTGTTAAGCTATTTACAGCTTTTATTGAGTCAACCATGGCAATCCTCCTCTCTTTTTAAGCGGACAAATTTCATATCGGCATTTTTTTTTAAAACTTTAGCAAATAAAAAGTTTTATAAAAACATTATGTATACATACAATATTCCACTACATTAAAAAAAATAAACATGTTATTTCCAATAAGAAAAATTTTGTTAGTAAAGATTTACCTTTTTTTGTTATAATTATACTAAAAAGGGGTAAAAATGACTGAAATTAGAGAAGAATTTATTAAACAAGCAGAAAAAATCGGAAGAAGTTGTGAAATTTTGCCTGGTGGTGTGCAAGAATTAGCACAAAAACTTCAATATGCACATGATAACAATAAACCATTAAGAATAAAATTAGGTATGGACCCTACAAGACCTGATTTACACCTTGGACATACTGTTGTTATGCGTAAATTGAGAGAATTTCAAAAATTAGGACACAAAATAGTTTTGATTATCGGCGGAGCAACGGCTATGATAGGCGATCCTTCGGGTAAATCGGAAACAAGACCTGCATTAACAAAAGAACAGGTTGATGCTAATGCAAAAACATATTTTGAACAAATATCAAAAGTAATTGATGTTACTGACGTAGAAGTTAAAAATAACGCAGACTGGTTACATTCAATGAGTTTTACGGATTTATTAAAACTTGCATCACAAATTACAGTTGCACAAATGATGACTCGTGATGATTTTGCAAAAAGATATTCTGAAGGCAAACCGATTGCAATTCACGAATTTTTCTATCCGTTAATGCAAGCCTATGATTCTGTTGCAATAGATGCAGATATTGAATTTGGCGGTACTGACCAAAGATTTAACACTCTTTTGGGACGTGATATTCAAGAGGCTTATGGTAGAAAATATCCTCAATTGGTGATGCTTTTACCTTTAATTGAGGGTACTGACGGTGTTGTTAAGATGAGTAAAACTTATCCTGAACACTGTATTTCTTTGACAGATACGGCAAATGATATGTTCGGTAAAGTTATGAGTATTCCTGATACGCTAATTGTTAAATATTATGAGCTTTTGACAGACGTTGAAAATGATGAAGTAAAAGAAATTCATGACAGTTTGGAAAACAATTCCGTAAATCCTCGTGATTTAAAATTAAAACTTGCTCATATAATTACGGAAGAATATCATGGAAAAGAAATGGCAGATAAAGCTCAGGAAGCATTTATCAATGTTGTTTCAAACAAGGGTATTCCTGATGATATTCAAGAATATAAACTTGTTGAAAGCAAAAATATTCTTGATTTGTTGCTTGAATTAAACTTTATTCAATCAAAAGGTGAAGGTAAACGTTTAATTCAAGGCGGCGGTGTTAAATTTGAGGGCGAAAAAATCGCAGAACCTACATTTTTAGTTGAAAATGAGGGGATTATCCAAGCCGGTAAGAGAAAATTTGTTAAGATTGTAAGATAATAAAGAAATGTTTGACAGAGCTATACACCATATTAAAGATGATATAAAAACCATATATGACAAAGACCCTGCTGCAAGAAATATTTTTGAAGTTATTTTTTGCTACCCCGGTTTACATGCTCTTTTGGCTCACAGACTGTCACATAAATTATACAAATTAGGAATACCTTTTATTCCACGTTTTATTTCGTTTATAATGCGAATTTTAACAGGCATAGAAATTCACCCGGGGGCACAAATAGGCGACAGATTTTTTATTGACCATGGAGAAGGTGTTGTAATTGGTGAAACAACTATAATTGGAGATGATGTTCTTATTTACCAACAAGTTACACTTGGCGGAACGGGAAAAGATTTGGGAAAACGTCACCCGACAGTCGGAAACGGTGTAATAATAGGTGCAGGAGCAAAAGTTTTAGGAAATATTAAAATTGGTGATAACAGCAGAATAGGAGCGGGCTCTGTTGTGGTTGATGATGTGCCTGAACATGCAACAGTGGTCGGAATCCCTGGGAAAATAGTTATTCAAAAATACGTAGATGAAAACGGAACGTTGATGCATAACCGTATTCCTGACCCTGTAATGTGTAAAATAAACAGAATGATCTACGAAATTAAGGAATTGCAAGAAAAAGCAGGAATAAATCACACAGAATTTAATTGTGAAAGGGAAAATCATGAAAATTTATGAAAAAATAGATGAATTAATTGGGAATACTCCACTTGTAAGATTAACAAATACAATAAAAGAATATGAATTATCTGCAAATTTGATTGCAAAAGTTGAATTTTTTAATCCCGCAGGCAGTGTTAAAGACAGAGTTGCAAAATCTATGCTTGATGATGCGGAAAAAAGAGGACTGCTTAAGCCGACATCAACCATAATTGAACCTACAAGCGGTAATACAGGTATAGGTTTGGCGGCAATCGCAGCTTCAAGAGGTTACAAAATCATTTTAACAATGCCTGATACAATGAGTATTGAACGCAGAAAGCTTTTAAAAGCCTACGGAGCCGAACTTGTTTTAACAGACGGAGCAAAAGGCATGAAGGGCGCAATTGAAAAAGCAGAAAGTCTTGCAAAAGAAATTCCTGACAGTTTTATAGCAGGTCAGTTTGTAAATCCTGCCAATCCAAAAATACACAAAGAGACAACAGGGCCCGAAATTTGGAATGATACAGACGGTAAGGTTGATATATTTGTTGCAGGTGTCGGAACAGGCGGAACTGTAAGTGGTGTTGGAAAATTTTTAAAAGAAAAAAATTCTGAAATAAAAGTTGTTGCGGTTGAACCTGCAAGTTCACCTGTTTTGTCTGAGGGTAGAGCGGGAGCGCATAAAATTCAGGGTATTGGTGCAGGCTTTGTACCTGAAACTTTGAATACAAAGATTTATGATGAAATTATTACTGTTGAAAATGAAAAAGCGTTTGAAACAGGCAAATTTTTAGCAAGAAAAGAAGCTTTATTGGTTGGAATTTCTGCAGGTGCAGCTGTTTATGCAGGGATTCAACTTGCACAGAGAGAAGAAAATAAAGGAAAAAATATAGTGGTATTACTGCCAGACACAGGCGAAAGATACCTTTCTTCACCAATGTTTGCGGATTAATAAAGGATTTATTATGATTTACATTAAAAGACAAAATTACAAAAATTCATGTTGCTGTTACAAGAAAATTTATTGTTGTAACGGTAGTTTATGATTTTATATATGTAATGTAAATTATTACTCCTGTTATGGCAAATGTTATAACATGAGTTTTTTTTTGGAGGATTAAAAAATGATAGAAAAACAAGAAAGTACAACTGCTAAAATATGTTCATTTGTAAGAGCATATCATGCTAATTTTATTAAAAATAAAATATTTGATGATTATTTTGCATTTGAAATTATGGGTAAAAGTGAATATGAGGAAATTAAAAATTCACTTGTAAAAAAATTTTTACCTTGCTATAAAAATTGGACTTTAGGTGAAATAAACCAATTATTTTATCCATTAATAAACAACTATTTTGCACCGATTTTATTATCAAGAATAGCATTTGCGGAAAAAGAATGAAACACGGATTTTCTTTTGAAGAAAATCTAAATATTCTTGAAAAATATCATTTTAACGTGATAAAACATCTTTCACCAAAAGATATACAAAAACAATTTTTTGAAAACACAGAACAACAAGCTTATGAAAATGTTCATTTTATAGGTGCAATAAAATATTGATAAAAACAAAGGAGAAATTATGAAAAATTACAAAAATTTTGATTCAGCAGTAATACATGGTGGAATTTTCGGTGATGAAAAAACAGGTGCAGTAAATGTACCAATTTATCAAACATCAACTTATGAGCAAAAAAGACTTGGCAAACATAAAGGCTGGGAATATTCAAGAACAGGAAACCCTACAAGAACAGCATTGGAAAGTCTTATCGCAGAACTTGAACATGGTGTTGCCGGATTTGCTTTTGCTTCCGGTATGGCTGCAATAACTGCCGTTTTAAGTCTTTTTAAAAGCGGAGACAGAATAGTTATTTCTGACAATATTTACGGAGGAACATTTAGAGTTCTTGATAAAGTTTTCAACCATTTCAATATAAATTACAAAATAGTTGATACAACAAATCTCGAAGCTGTAGAAAAAGCCGTTACGGAAGATGTAAAAGCAATTTTTATTGAAACTCCGACAAATCCTCTTTTACATATCACTGATATTAAGGCTATTTCTGACATAGCAAAAAAACACCATATTTTATCAATTGTTGATAATACTTTTATGACACCATATTTACAACGTCCAATTGAACTTGGAAGCGATATTGTAATTCATAGTGCCACAAAGTATCTTGGTGGGCATAGTGATATTATAGCGGGGCTTGTTGTTGTAAATTCTATAGAACTTGCAGAAAAAATTGCATTTATCCAAAATTCAACAGGCGGAATTTTACAACCTTTTGACTCATTTTTGCTTATTAGAGGAATTAAAACTCTTGCTGTCAGAATGGACAGGCATGTTGAAAATGCAGAAAAAGTTGTTGAATATTTGAAAAACAAAAAAGGTATAAAAAATATATATTATCCGTCAAATAATGCCATAAACAAAAAACAAGCAAAAAACGGTGGTGTTATGATATCTTTTGAATTAGAAAAAAATTACGATATTAATAAATTTTTTGATTCCGTAAAATTTGTGGCATTAGCTGAAAGTTTAGGTGGAGTAGAATCTCTTGTATGCCACCCCGCATCAATGACACATGCGTCTATTCCTGCTGATATAAGAAAAAAAGTTGGAATTACGGATAATTTAATAAGGTTATCAGTTGGTATTGAGAATATAAATGATATAATCACAGATTTAGAACAAGCAATTAATGAAAGTGAGGTTAAATAATGCATTATTACAATTCAATGCAAAGTCTTATAGGTAATACGCCACTTGTAAAATTAAATCATCTTGATTTACCTGAGAGAGTAAATTTATTCGTAAAACTTGAATTGTATAATCCATCAGGTAGCGTAAAAGACAGAACAGGAAAATATATGATTGAAGATGCCGAAAGAAAAGGTCTTTTAAAAAAAGGCGGAACAATAATTGAAGCAACAGCAGGTAATACAGGCTTAGGAATAGCCTTTTCGGCACTAAACAAAGGATATAAAATAATTTTTGTAGTACCTGAAAAATTTTCACAAGAAAAACAAATTTTAATGCGTGCGTTAGGAGCAAAAATTATAAACACTCCAAGAGAAAACGGAATGTTAGGTGCTGCTGAAAAAGCACAAGAATTGTTAAAAGAAATACCAAACTCTATTTCACTGGAGCAATTCAAAAACCAAAGTAACCCACTTGCACATTATGAAACAACAGGAAAAGAAATTTACGATGATTTGGATGGTAAAATTGATTATTTGGTAGCAGGTGCTGGAAGTGGCGGAACTTTTAGCGGTGTTGTTAAGTATTTGAAAGAAAAAAATCCGAATGTAAAAGGTGTTCTTGCAGACCCTATCGGCTCTACAATGGGTGGAGGTGAACACTTAGATTATAATATCGAAGGTATTGGAAATGATTTTATTGCTGATACAATGGATATGTTACTTGTTGACAAAGTTATAAAAATAAGTGATAATGAAGCCTTTGAATATGCTAACAAATTAGCTTTAAAAGAAGGTATTTTTGCAGGTTCATCTTCGGGTGCTGCAATAGCAGCAGCGAAAAAGCTGGTAGATACAGGTGTAAAGGGCAATGTTGTTGTAATTTTACCTGACAGAGGCGACAGATATTTTAGTAAAAATTTATATAATTAAAAGGATTTTATTATGAACAATTTAGACCATAAAGAATTAACACCATGGAGAGACGAAAGTTTTAAGGCTCTTATACCGTTTATTGCTTTTGTAATCTTTTACTTTGGTTTTTCTATTGTTACTCAAGATTTTTCAAGAGTTCCTATGACGGTCGCTTTCATATTTTCTTCCGCTATTGCTTTAATCTTAAACCACAAAGAAAAACTAAATAAAAAAATTGAAATATTCGCACTTGGCATGGGTAAAAAAGACATTATGATTATGTGTCTTATTTTTGTTCTTGCAGGTGCTTTTACGGCAACAGCTCAAGCAGTTGGA
>CAJOPF010000109.1 GCA_905236205.1 Candidatus Gastranaerophilales bacterium | reverse complement strand
TCCGCCAATTTTATTTTGAAAAAGATGATGAATGATGATTTTTAAATTGTTTTTGCTTTCTTTTAATATCCTTATTTTCTCTCTACTATATCGCTTTGCTAACACCTCTGTTCGACTTAGTCCATATAGCAAGCTAAAACTTCTTGAGCTTGAGCTTTCATTTTTTTCAAAGCTCTCAATTCTGTTTGTCTGATACATTCTTTTGTAACACCGTAAATGTTACCTATTTCTTCCAATGTTTTCTTTGCAACATTACCCAAGCCGTAGCGCATTCTTACTACATCTTGTTCACGTTCTTTCAAAGTTGATACAACCATTTCTATATCTTTTTTCAAGCCTTCGTATTCAACAGCTGAATGTACGCTTGCTTTTTCATCAGCTAAAATTTCTGATAAAGAAGTTTCTTTTCCGTCATTATTTTCAAAACCGCCTTCTAATGATACTGATTTTGAATAAGCTGATAAATATGTATCAATTTTATCAGCAGAAATATTCATTTTTTCTGCAACGTCTTTTGTATTTACTTGGCAGTTGTATTCTCTTTCCATTTCTGATTTGATTTTTGAGAATTTTGACAATGTTTCTTGAATGTATACAGGTATTTTCATACAATGACCTTGTTCAGAAATAGCTTTGAACATTGATTGTTTAATCCACCAACTTGCATAAGTTGAAAATTTGTAACCCAATTTCCAGTTAAATTTTTCAGCAGCAATCATAAGACCTAAATTACCTTCTTGAATTAAATCAACCATAGGTAATTTTGACATATGAATAGCTTTTTTCGCAATTGTAATAACTAATTTTAAATTAGCTTGAACCAATTGTCTTTTTGCTTCCATATCACCTTCTGCAGCTTTTTTTGCGATTTCTCTTTCATCAGCAGGTGATAATGTTTTTAAAGAAGCTAATTCTCTAACATAAACCGATAAAGTTGAATCATTTTCATTTGCAACAACTTCACTTTTTGCAGGATTTGTAAAACCTTTTTTCATTTCAACAGGACAATTTCTCATAAGCATCTCTCCTCATCTTCTTATTCTCTCTTTTTCTTTAATGACGATTTTTTAAATTTCAACATTTTTGCAACACAAAGTAAGCCATTAAAACATAATTTTTAACAGACAAACTAAGCTATACGATACATAATCGTATTTGCATTTTCGTGGTTTTTGATAACAGACTTAAATTAGGTTTATTGCAAGACTCCCACTTGCAAAAATTAAATGTATAATATGTACATTTTTATTATAGCATCTTCGAAAAATTTCCGCAACCCTTTTATTAAGTTTTGTTAAAATGAATTTATTTTTTTTCTCATTTTCTTAATATTACTTAATAATTGTAAAGATAAAAAATTTATTCTATAATGTGTCAATGGAGACATTGGCGCAATTTGTACAACGAAAAAGAGAACTGCTCGGCTTAACACCGTTTGGACTTTCCAAAAAATGTAATGTTCCTGCTGTGATTATTGAAGAAATCGAAGCAGGCAGAGAGCTGTTTTTGTCTGTTACGGTAAGACAGAATTTAGCAAAAGGCTTACGTTGTCTTGCGGAAGAACTAAAAGCACTTGAAAAAGATTTTGAATTTGAAGAAGTTCCAATGGAAGTTATGGACGTATTAAAGCAACGTATCATTAACGGCGAAACTGAATTATATTGTCCAAAATGCAAATCACCCCTAAAAGTTCGCATTGAAAAAATGTATGATTTAGAGGATAACCTAATCTTAACTCCAAGAGGACACTGTACAAAATGTGTTTTTCAAGTTAAATAAATTAGCCGACTGTTTTAGCCTTTTGGGTATAGGATTATTTATATGAAAGGGGTTTAATATAATTAAATCTTTTTCATACTTCCAGCTATTCTTAATTTCAAGCCTCATTTTTGAGGCTTTTCTTTTTATCTTTAAACATTGATATTTTTGTACGATAATATTATTAAAGTATTTTTATCTTGGAAAATATATGTGTGACATCTGCGGAAAAGGAAATTCAAAATTAGTACATAAAGGGACACGTGATAATCGTAACATTGATGTATACGAATGTGATTTTTGTCATACTAAATTTTTGGGAGAAATAAAAGAAAACGACTACAAAAACGGTTTTATGAACGGAATTCATAGAATGACTCCTCAGCAAATACAAAACAGACTTAACGCATGCAAAAAAGATGATGAAAGACGAGCAATTGCACTAAAAAAATATTGCAAAGATAAAAGAATTTTAGATTTCGGTTGCGGCTTTGGCGGTTATTTAGATTTAATTAAGGAAGTAACGCCTGATATTTTTGGAGTTGAAGTAGGAGACAGCGAAACCGAATATTTAAAAAGTAAAAACTTCAATATCAAAACAGATATTAACGAATATTCCGAACCATTTGATGTTATAACACTATTTCACGTTCTTGAGCATTTACCTGAACCTCAAAAATGGCTCGACACCTTTGCGAAACATTTAAAAAGCGGTGGATTGCTTTTTTTGGAAGTTCCAAACGGTAATGATGCATTGTTAAATTTATACAAAAGCGATAAATTTGCCGATTTCACGTATTGGAGCGCTCATTTATACCTTTATACAGTAAAAAGTTTAAAATTGCTCATTAAACAAAACGGACAATATAAAATTGAAAAAGCCGAACAAGTTCAAAGATACCCTCTGTCAAATCATCTATATTGGATAAAAGAAGGAAAACCGGAAGGTCACAAAAAGCTAACTTACCTTAATAACAAGTTAATAAATACCTTTTATACAAAATTTTTATCAGCAGCAAACATGTGTGACACTTTATTTTTTATTTTAAGAAAAATATAAAAAAAGCTTATCAACGAATTTTCGGTAGAGTGAAGCAACTTGTTGCGAAACTCGTAAGAGCAAATAGCCTGATTGAGTGCTAATTTGCGACAGCAAATTAAAAACGAAAATTAAGGCTTTGCGTACCCGAATAATCCAAGATTTATTAAAATACGCCCTCGCGATAAACGGCACCGCAAATTTTCTCCGCCTGATCATCGCAGCCGTGCGAAATTTGACTTTCACTTCGTTCATGCCTCTGCTCGGGCTAAAAAAAAGTTTGCCAACTTATTGGCAAACATTAAATAAACACGAGGATATTAAGAGAGAGAGTATAAAAATTTTGTTATAAATTTAATCAGCCCCGCCTGAATAAATTTACTTGAGATTTAAGAAATTAGTTGTTGCTCAAAACTAATTTGAATGTAGCCATGTTTTTAATAGATAACATTTTGTGTTTGTTTTGTTGAGCATTAGATATTTCAAAAATTCTGCACATTCTGCGGATTTCTTCAGCTTCAGCGAAAGAGTTAACTCTATAAACGTTGTTGATAGGATCTGCTACAACTGAAATTATAGTGTTTAATTCTTGTTCTTTCATCTTGAAATATCCTCTCTTGAAATCTCTTACTCTTTTATAAAGTATTTCTTTTCAAAAAAATTGACTTTTTTGCTTTTGAACCATTAACATTTGTTAACAAAAGCTCATATTATATATATAATGAGCATTTCGGCTATGTCAAAAAACGGCTGAATTCCATGTATACCATGGAATTCAGCCATAAAAATTTTAAAAATTGAGCATGCTTTTATGAGATTACTTACATGTAGTTACGTTTTGGTAATACAAAGAACTGCTACATTTTACGTAATCCATATTGTCATAGGTAACAACCCAATTAAGATAATTTTCTGTTCCCGGTTTGGTAGTATTCGAAAAACTTGCTGCATCGGAACAAGACCAAGGTCTTAGTTCAATAGGTTCCATTCCGCCAGGAATTCTGATACTTGCCTTAAATATATCTCGTCCGACAGTATCATAACCTTGTTTAGGACCATCTACGTCAAATAAAATATTCATACACGTTGTCGAATTAGATTCTGCACAATAAGATGCACCATCTGCCAAACCTGTTGCAACATTTGCACAATCACCTGATTGATACCAATAATCACTTGATTTTGATTTGATTTTTAAGTAATTATTCATCCTATTTACTGTATTTGATGCACCCCAAGTATTTGGTGAACCCGGATATTTCAAAGCTGTTCTGTCAACAGCAGTTGCCAAATCAGAATATACCTTTTTTGCTTTGGATATATTCACACGTTCATCAGAATTATTCTTTAAGTTTGGAAGTGTTAATGCGGAAACTGTTCCGATAATACCTATAACTAAAAGAACTTCCGCCAATGTAAACGCTATATTTTTACTAAATTTGTTCATAATTAAATTCCTTATTTACAAGTCCTTTTTGTATTCCAATTTAAGTCGCCGGCACATTTTAAATAATCCATGTTACCTGCCTTTATCACCCACGCTGCATTTGACCCTGAAATTGTTGGTCCGCTGGAAGTTTCTCCTTCAGGAACTAAACCCTCATTATAACATATATTAAATTGAAAACGATCCTTGCCTGAAGAATTTTCACCTTTTTCATTACCGTCTATATCAACCAAAATATACCCTAAATAGCCTGTGCAAACGCCCGCAATATAAGATGTTGAATAATTACTTTTCATATCTGATAAACTTTGAGCATAGAACTCAACTCTTGAACCATCTTTTAAAATAGCCGCAGCAGAACCTTCAATACTATATAAATCATCTGATACAGACAAGTGCTTTATTATTTTATTTTGCAACAAAACACTCATTGTAGATGCATTTGCATTGCTTGCAGCATCTGCCCATTCGGGAGGACGACCATACTCTGCAACAACAGCCTGATATGCAGTCTCCAATTCAGGATAAATTTTTCTCAAGGAAGATACAACTTTTTTTTCATCTAAATTATTCGTTAAATTTGGTAGAGTTAAAGTAGCGGTTATACCAATAACTGCAATTACTATTAATACCTCTGCCAATGTAAATGCTAAACTTTTTTTATACAAGTTTTTATCCTCAATGCTGTTTAATAATGCCATTGTATGTCTTTTAACCCTTGTTGTCAAATAAACTTAAACAAATGTAACCTTTTTGATTTTTTTTTTATTTAATTATAGAATTTCTTAAGGAGAAAATTATGAAAACTAAAATATCAGCTATTATATTAACAATATTTTTTACTATAAATATGTCATTTGCAGGTGTATTAAAATCTAATGCAGAAACAAAAAGAATACCGGCAGGAACAAAGTTTACAATAAAATTACTTAATCCGATAAGTACAAAAACAAGTAAAGACGGTGATTATTTCAGTGCTGTTCTTGTTGATGACGAAAAAACGCCAACAAACATTATCTTACCTGCAGGCTCAATGATAAGAGGTAGTATAAAAAAAGTAACACCAAGC
>CAJOPF010000108.1 GCA_905236205.1 Candidatus Gastranaerophilales bacterium | reverse complement strand
GTGAACCGACAAAATTTGATTTTGAGCCAAAAGCTCACTGGGATTTGTGCGAAGAAAAAAATCTTGTTGATTTTGAAAGAGGCGTTAAACTTTCTCAATCAAGATTTACTTTATACAGAGGCAAAGGTGCAAGACTTGAACGTGCTGTTGTAAATTTCTTTTTGAACGAACATACAGAAAAACAAGGCTACGAAGAAATTTTACCTCCATTTATGGCTAATGCCGCAACAATGACGGGAACCGGTCAGTTACCTAAATTTAAAGAAGACATGTATAAGTGTGTTGACGAAGATTTGTATTTAATTCCTACGGCAGAAGTGCCTGTTACAAATATCTATGCGAACGAAATTTTATCTGAAGATGATTTGCCTAAATATATGACGGCTTATACTCCATGCTTTAGACGTGAAGCAGGTTCTGCGGGAAAAGATACAAGAGGTTTGATAAGGGTTCACCAATTTAATAAAGTTGAATTAGTTAAACTGTGTACACCAGAAACAAGTCCGGAAGAACATGAAAAATTAACAGAAGATGCTGAAGACATGCTTAAAAAGTTAAATCTTCCGTTTAGACGTGTCGCTCTTTCAACAGGTGATATTGGTTTTTCTGCTAATAAATGTTGGGATTTAGAAGTTTGGATGCCTTCTTATAATACTTACAAAGAAATTTCAAGCTGTTCAAATTTCGGAGATTACCAAGCAAGGCGTGCTAATATACGATATAAAGACAAAGCTACGGGAAAAACAAGATTTGTTCATACAATTAACGGTTCAGGTCTTGCTGTCGGCAGAACTGTTGCCGCAATTATTGAAAACTTCCAGCAAGAAGACGGAACAATTATTATTCCTGAAGTTTTAAGACCATATACTGGTTTTGATAAAATATAATATATGGCAACTATTATTAGAAATGATAGAGAAGAATTGTTTTTCCCAAAGGGTATATGGTATCTTTATACCTACGGGCTTGCAATTCTTTTCTTTATAATTGGCTTGCATTTTGTTTTTGTATTTATTGATGAATTGCTAAATGCCAATTATGGCGGTGATTATTTTTTTAAATTTTCATTGTTGATATTTCTGTTTTTTTTAACCCCGATATTTTATGTATTCAGGTCGGGTAAGCTTTATGTTAATATTTTTGATAATTATTTCAGAATTAAAAACAAAATAATACCTTTTAATGAAATAGTATTTATTAAATATAATTACGGATTTTTAAAGCCACATAAGTATACTATATTTTCTACGGTGTTTTATTTCGTTTTGAAAAGTGGAGAAAAAGTCAGATTTTGCACTTTTTTCAGAGGAACAGAATGTAAATTAAAAGATAAACTCAGAGATATGAATTTTAGTGTTCAAAAATGCAGATTTAGAGATTTGTAACTAATCTGTTAAATTCTGACTTAATGTGTTAAATCTGCTATTATATTCTTAGCGGGGGAGTATTATGTCATACGGCTTTCCATTTGAATTGGATGAGTTTCAAAAAGAAGCATGCGAAATTATCAATAACGGCGAAAGTGTTGTTGTTTGCGCACCAACAGGCGCAGGTAAAACTGTTATTGCACAGCATGCCATACACAGAGCCTTAGAAGATAATGTAAGAATTTTTTATACAACTCCGTTAAAAGCTCTTTCAAACCAGAAATATAACGATTTTGGAAACAAGTATGGTTATGAAAAGGTAGGGCTCCTTACAGGTGATACTTCAATTAACCGTAACGCACAAATTGTTGTTATGACAACAGAAGTATTCAGAAACATGCTTTATGGTACAAATTTGGGCTCTGTTGCCGATAACCTTAAAAATGTAAGATATGTTGTCTTAGATGAGGTTCATTATATGAACGACGAGGATAGGGGTACTGTTTGGGAAGAAAGTATTATTTATTGCCCGACTAATGTCCAAATAATAGCTCTATCTGCTACCGTTGCTAATTGCGACCAGCTTACGGATTGGATAAATTCTGTTCATCCGACATGTAAACTTGTTAATACCGATTTTAGACCTGTTCCTTTAAGATTTTATTATTATGATTCGTCTCAGCCTTATAAATTGTTGCCCCTGTTAACACCTTCAGGCGCATTAAACAATAAGATTAAACCTGAGCCAAGACAATGGGGCAGAAATAAAAATAAAAAGGCTCAAAGTCCTGTAAGAAACGTTGTGAGAAATCTTGCGGAACAAGACATGCTTCCTGCAATTTATTTTACATTCTCCCGCAAAAAGTGCGACGAACAAATGGAAAAATGTGCAAATTTGTGTCTTGTAACAAAAGAAGAACAAGAAAAAATTCAGAAGATTGTAGATGAATATATAGCAGAAAATTATTATCTTGCAAAAAATAAACATTTGGAATATTTGTTGTGCGGCGTTGCTTCCCACCATGCGGGCTTGCTTCCTGGGTGGAAGGTTCTTGTTGAAAAATTATTCCAAGAGGGTTTGATAAAAGTTGTTTTTGCAACAGAAACTCTTGCCGCAGGTATAAACATGCCTGCTCGTTCAACAGTTATCAGTGCAATATCAAAGCGTACTGACAGCGGTCATAGGATGTTAACTGCAAGTGAATTTTTGCAAATGTCAGGTCGTGCTGGTCGTCGAGGCATGGACGATATCGGCTATGTAACAATTGTTGGAACCCCTCATCAATCTCCTCAGGATGTTGCAGAGTTGGTTTTATCAGGAGCAAATGCGCTAGAAAGCAGATTCTCGCCAAGATATTCCATGGTCTTAAATCTTTTACAAAGATTTAATCTGGATGAAGCTAAGCAGCTTATTTTAAAAAGTTTCGGGTATTTTTCTTCTAATACAAGACTTGCTCCTTTACTCGCTCAGAGAGACGCTCTTAAAGCAGAAATTGATGAAATGAACTTGTTTAAATGCTATTGCGGATTAACAAATAAAGATTTAATTAACTATATTGTTTTGAAAAATAACTATGTAGCAAACAGGCAAACATGCAAAACTGTCAGAAAACAGGAAAAACATAAAAACAGACCGCTTCCTGACGATTTTCTTGCTTTTGAAAAAACTACAAAAGACATGCTTCATCAAATGCAGGAATGTAATTGTGATAACTGTAAATTGTATAAAAAGCATGCTAAAAATCTTGAAATTGTTGAAAGATACTCTGCGAGATTAAGAAAACTTGAAAAAGAAATTGAAATACAAAAAGATTATTTTTGGAATAATTTCTTAAATCACAGAGCGGCACTGATTGAAATGGGCTATCTTAAAGACGATTACCCGACTGAGCATGGTATAACTGTTTCTCAAATCAGAGCGGAAAATGAACTTTATTATGCTGAAATATTTTTCTCAAATGTTTTAGAAGGACTTTCTCCTGCTGAGTTAGCCTCTGTTATATGCTCTGTTGCAACAGAAGAAATGCGCATGGATAATTATGCGCAAATACCGCTTTCTCCAAATGTAAGAAAGACGTTAAATCTAATACGAAATATTCGTAAAAAAGTAGACAGAGTCCAAAAGAACAACAATGTAGAAGAACCTATGTATATAAATTCTTTCTTCGCTCCTTTGATTGAAATGTGGGTTAACGGCGCAGAATGGGACAGCTTAATTGAAGAAGTAGATATAGGCGAAGGTGATATTGTAAGAGTCTTTAAACGTACTGTGGATGTTTTAAGACAATTATGTACAATTGATAATATTCCTGACTGGCTTGTATTTACTGCAAGAGAAGCCATTGATAATATACAACGTGAACCAATAAATATTGATTAGTTTTGTGAACTAATGTAACGAACTTGTGTAACATGTAGCAAATTTTGTCGTTTTGAATACTTTATATGCATGTGTTAGTGTAGAAAAGGAAATGTATCTATTATGGCAATCAATCCTATTGGTGCTACTTCCAAAGCGGCTCAACCTCAATTTACGGGTGCTGTTGATAAGATTTTGGGAAGTAAAGCATTTGAAAAAGTTGCTGAATTTGCAGGTAAAAACTCTGCAACATTTAATGCAGCTTCATCTTTGATTATGGCAGGTGTTTTGAGACCTGCAGCAATTATGGCGTTACCTGCTAAAAACGAAAATGATCAAAAGAACAAAGGTAATGCAGCAGCTCACGCTATTGCGTCAGCAGTTATCGGTTTCGCTATTACATCAGTTGTAATGAAACCTATTTCAGCAGGTTTGCAAAAAGTAATGGGTAATACAGAAAAGTATTTACCAAAAATGCATGAAAAAATGAAAGCAAACCCAGCATTCGAAAAGAATGTAAACAAAGTTTTATCATTTGGTCCTGATATTTTATTAGCAGTACCAAGAGCTTTATTAACATCTAAGTTGTCAGGTGTTGTAAATAAAGCATTATTCGGAAAGAAAAAAGGTGCTGATAAAGCAACTCAAGTACAACCGCAAGTTCAACAACCTGTAGTTGCAGCTCAACCTCAACCGGCAGAAGTTGCACAACGTCCCGTACTTGATAACTTTAAAGGAGGTCAAAAATAATGAACGTTTCAGCTATAAATGCAGTTACTCCTCAAAAAGCACAAAATGTTAATTTTTCAGGTTTATCTGACGGTGTTGCTAATGTAATGGGTAAAATCGGCAACTCTGACGCTTTCGTAAAAGGGATGGAAAAAGTAGGAAGCAGCAAAAACTTAATGACTCACTTGTCAACTGCAAGCTCTGCTGTTACTACAGGTTTATACATCTACAAAAACTTAACAGATAAGAAAAAATCTAAAAACGAAAAAATTACAATGGCTTTAAACCAAGCATTGACATTCGCAGTATCTACAGCATTAACTTATACAGTTGTTGGTGCATTAAAAGGTACAACTAATAAATTAGCTAATAAATTCGGCGAATTGATTTCTGCTAAAGGCGGAAAAACAGCTAAAGAAGTTGCAACATTACAAGCAGGTGCAAGAAACGCTATTGACTTAGTTGTTTGTTCTTCAATCAACAGATTCTTAACTCCTGTTGCTATTACCCCTGTTGCTAATAAATTAGGTGCTAAATTAACTGATTATCTTGATAAAAAAGATGCAGCTAAAGCACAAAAAGCTCAATAATTACGAATACATTTACACTAACATTATAAAAGACCAACCCGCAAGGGTTGGTCTTTATTATTAACGAATTACAATACCGTTTTTCTTGCAAAATCTTCTCAACTCTGTATTGGATGTCATGATAGTATTTACGAGTAAGCCGTTATGAAGATTTTGTGCAAGGTTAACTGCTTTATCAAACATTTTAAAGGCGCTGAGAGCATAATTCTGTTGAGAGTCAGATTTAATGGTGGTTAATTCTTGCAGGTATTTTCCGTACAAGAAGTACAATTCAGAAAGAACATCCAACAAGTCAAATTGTCTTGCTACACCTATTGCACTTTCAATGTATGCTTTTGCAGAATCGTAGTCTTGCAGAGCCAGATATGCTTCACCAATAATTTTATTAAATTTGGTTATAAAATAGAAGTTTTGAATTTTTGGACTTTGTGCTATATCAAGAGCTTTTAGAGAGTATTCTAAAGATTTTTCAGCGCCAGCAGTCAACAATGTAACTTCTGATATGAAATACCATGAAAGCAAAACTCCAAATGCATTCTTTTCATTAGCAAAATATGAAACTTCTTCGGAATAAATTGCCATAGCTTGTTTGAATTTGCCTTTTTCTTTTAAAACTTTTCCAAGAAGTAATTTTAATATATTTTTGCTGAATTGATCGTTATTGTTGTTAACGAAAGTTACTATTTGGAACAGTTCATCCTGAATATCCTCAAGCTGATTACGCATTATGCTGTTAATGACGCTAATCATATTCCACATTGTTATGGCATTTGAGTCCATGATATCATTGTTTTTATATTGCTTAAGAGTTTCTTCCAATATTATTTCAGATTCTTTGATATCACCTTTTAATGTATTTGCAAGAGCAAGTGTCAGTTTTGTTTTGCAGATATATAATTCATTTTTAATATTATTTTTTTCAACTATCTCAAAAATTGTGCTTACAACGCCTATTGAACGATTATCACCTTGTAAAACAAGCGCATTTGCAAGTATTAAATATGTTTCTAACCAAGCTTCAAATAAATCTTCAATTTTTATATTTTTATGAGAATGTGATGTATCAAGATTTTTTTCAAATACAGGTAAAATTTGGTTATCTATAAGGTCAACTACTTCTCCAAAGTTACCAATTGTAAGTAATGAAAGTAATTTTCTCGATTTTACTATTGCAATTTCCAAATCATATGTTACGTCAATGTTTGATGCAGCATTGTCCACACATTCTATAATGCCAAAATGATTTCCTGTTTTTTGACAACATTGTGCAAGATATCCCGTTAATTCAAATTCTTTTAAATTATCTTCCAGTCGTCTTACATGTTCAATAACTTTTGGTAAATATTCAATTGCTGCCTTCGGATTAGTAAATGACATAATTTTTCCGAGACGTTCATAAATATTATTTTTAATTAAGGTACTGTTCATGCCTTGAAGTTTATCCACCAATACCAATGAATATTTTTGTGCAATTATGTATATATTTTCATCACCAATTGCTGATGTTTGTTTTACAACTTCCGACCACGCATTCAGGGCACTTAAATTTTCTTTTATATTAGTTGAAATAAGTGCAAGTGAAGAGTGTGATGACAGTGTAAATCCAGATAATATTACGAACAGCTTTTCATTTATTGTTCTGTAATGAATATCTTTTTTTGCTATTTCCAATATTGCTTTCCACAATTTTGTACTTTTAAATTCGTATGCCGATTCATTAACAGGTGTTATGTAGTTTAAATCGTACAAGCTTAAAAACAGTTCTGCAAAAGCTTTATCTTCTATCTTGAATAATTGATTCAAAATAACAGGATAAAATTTTAAACCTAAAATCGCAGATGAAATTAGTAATTCATGCACCATCGGATTTTCATTTTTAAGTATATTCAGACGCATTTTTACTGCTTCTTCAAAACTTGCAGGCATTTTAAAGGATATGTAATTTCTGCTTGAATCCGTCATTAAGTTCAAAATTTGTTCTATATATGCAGGATTTCCGTTTGTTTGTTTGTGGATTGTTTCTCTAACTGATTGAGATGTTCCGATAAATAGCGGATTATATTGATTGATAAACGAATCCGTTTGGCTGTCATTAAATGGTATCAATGAAATGTCCGAATATGCACTGTCAGTCAGCGTTTTATCGTATAAGTATGTTTTAGCAGAGCGGGGTTCATTGTATGTCAGTATAAATTTTGCATTTTGCAGTCCGCTTTCGGCATTGATTAGTGTCTTTAAAAATTCATAAGACATGTTGTCAATATGTTCAAAATTGTCGAATACGAAAATAGGCTGCATTCTTGATGATATTGTGTCAAAAATCTTTCTTAATATTGAAAATGTTTTAGCCTTATTTTTGAAAATATTTTCATAAAAGGCTGTTTTTTCAGGGTATAAAAAGTTAATTAAATCATCTATTTCTTCATTTTTCAAATTAGGAAACTCTGTTTTGAAAAATTTTTGAGAATCTTTTTTTAATTTTGATGTATTCACGCAGTAGTTTGGAACATTAAAAAACGTCAGCAGTATATCCTGAAAAAGTCCGCAAGGAGTTATTTGGCTGAGCGGTGTTGCTTTACCGATTAGCCATACAAATTGATTTTCCTTTAATTCTTCTATTGTTGCTCTTAGTACAATATTTTTACCTATTCCGCTTTCACCGCTAAGTGAAATTATGCTTACAGATGTGTTGAGAAGCGTATTAACCAAAATGTTTTTTGCACTTGCCTGTGTAAATAAATTAGGCGAATATTGAGCTACTTCAGGTTTTAATGGTTCAGTCTCAATTTTTACCTCTGGTTTAGGTTCTTGTACCTTGAATTGTCTTTCAGCAGCTTCCGATAAAATATTTTTACTTTTTTGTAATTTTCTCGGGTTTGGAATTACATTATGTTGATTTGGCAGAATATTTGATTTTAAGGGTAATACTCCCTTATAACCGTTGCTTGTTCTTTGTTTTGATATAGTATTTGGCAAAATCGTATGATTTTTGCGATTTGCTTTTGGCAGTACGGTTCTTTGATTTGATTTAGGTTTCTTGTCAATAATTTCTTCATTCTTCTCTTTGTCGTCAGCAGGTTTATTTTGAATCTTTTCTTCTTCTACGGCTTTTAAATGCATAGCATTCAGTTGTTGTGGCAATATGTTAAGTTGTTGCTGCAAACCGTTCAACTGAGATTGTAACGTATTTAACTGAATTTGAAGAGCCTCATCTTTAGGTGAGGATGCTTTTTTCTTTGTTGTCTTTATTTTCTTTTTAGGCTGCAGATTTTTTGTGCGTTCTGAAACTTTGCTGTCAGACATTTTTTTTGCTAACATTCGTTCATTATTTTCCAATAGGTCATTTTTGGAAATCATTGGAGAACTTCCTTCCAATATCGCACTTTTAACAGAAGGAACGGATGAACGGCTAATTTTGCCTTTGCCTAATTTCTTTGAACTTTCGGGCAAAACAAAAGTTCTTGGGGGTGTCAGTTTATTATTGTCAGTTTTTGATTTTTTATTTGATTTATTAAATGGACTTCCGCATTTTCTGCATATTGTTGCGTTTGGAAAATTTGCAGATTTACATCTGGGGCAAAATTTCACCAATTCTGCCCCGCACTCAATGCAGGATTTATTGTATATAAGATTATATGAACCGCAATGCTTACAAATAGTCCCTATTTTGGTGTTACAATGAGGACAATTTATAGAGTCTTTTGGTATTTGTTTTTTACAAGTGGGACATATCATTTCTTAATTTATGTTCCTTGTCTGCTTATAGCTTTTTTAACTTCGTCCATTAACTCAAACAGCCGCTTTGAAACTTGCGATTGAGACAAATTCATTTCTCTTGCAATTTCGGTCTGTTTTTTGCCTTCCACGTACCGTAATTCATATAATTGAAGGTACTGTTTTGCCGCATTTTGACTATGAGCAATAATTACCGAATCGTATACCAATTGAAGTAATTCTTTTTCAATTACGATATCTTCAGGTGTTGTTCGTATTGCGATAAAATCATAGTTAACATTAAACGGCTTAATGTTATTATCTTTGTCTGTGTCAGCAGAAAGATGAGTTTCTTTGTCATTGTTAACATAATTTTGATGTGTTCGGCGAATTCTTCCCATATCCTTTAGCACAACAACTATTGCTGTTGATGCTATTTTTCTTAAATATGATTCAAGCACATCCGAATCGTCCATTGTTTCCACAATGGAAAGAGAACGTTTACAAGTCTCATTAAAAAAATCATCAAATAAATCTTCGTTATTTTGGAATTTTTTATCGGACTTGATTATCTTTTCAATTAAGTCTAGATGTTCTTGTGATAATTCCAATTTTTAACTTTCATCAAAAATCTGCTAACTGACATGAATATCATAGCACAATCTAGAAATTTATTATAAGCGAAAAATTGTAACTGTCATTCTTAAATTCCGAAGTTGGCGCTTTTACGTATTTTAGAGCTGCCTTAACAGTTTGTAACACAATACTGTCTATTTGTTTTGAACCGCTTGATACACTTGTTGTAACATTATCGGCATTTCCGTCTTTATTTATTACCACGTTGATAATCATTTTGTTTGAATATGGCATTTCCGATATGTTCAAAAGGTCGCTTTGGATAGCAAATTTCATTGTTTTTCCTACTGTTTTCAAGTATTTAACAATGCTGTCATTGTATGTTAGCTCTTGCGGAATTTCCCAATATAATCTCTTAATTTGGCTGCTTGTAAGTGGTTCAGGTGTTTTTGAGTATGTATTATTTGGTAAGCTTTCAATATTATTTTTATTTTGTTTTAAACTTGCTTCCATGCTCGCGGCATCCTGTGGACCGCCCTCTTCCCCAGGAATTTCGCCGATACCTTGTTTTGCGTCAGCGTTTTGTTCACCTTCAGGCGGAGTATTGTCTTGCAGTAATGCTTGGTCTTCTTTGTCTTCTTTTGTTTCACCTTCTATTGGCATATTTTGTTCGTCTTGAACTGTAACACCTTTGTTTGCATTTATTTTTTCCATAATAAGGTCTTTTTTAGTGAACGCAAAAGCACATACCAAAACTATTAGTGCTATACCAAGTAAAGGTGATGTTTTTTTCTTTTTAGGTTTTGACGGCATTTGAACATTTACGTTATTTTGATTAAACGAATTGTCCATATTTTCGCCAGGCATTTGATTTGCTGTATTATCCTGATAAAGCGCTTCTATTGTACCTTTGTCGTTGCCTTCAAAGTCAGGTACATAGTCATTTGGCATTTGAGGATTATTATATTCTCCTGTGTTGTATTGTTCGTTTGGAATGTTGTTCGGTACTTCAGGAATATTTTCCAATGCGCCCATATCATCTGCAGCATATTCATTAGTGTTGATATTGTCAAAGTCTGAGCTGTCTATGCCTATATCATCAATGTTTATGTTATTCATATCGATATTGCTCATATCTAAGTCATCAACATTTAAGCTATCAATATCAATATCACTAAATTCGTCAATTTGTGAATCTGTTGATGTGCTGGTATCATCGCCAAAATCGTCAAGTTCATCAAGATTTATGTCATCAAGGTTGATTGAATCTTGTTGAGGTTGGGTGCTGCTTGAATTATCTTCAAAATTAAATCCTAAATCTTCAATAGATTCTCCTTGAGATGTATAATCAGTTTGATTTGATGTTGTGTTGTCAGGAACGTCAAACCCCATAATTTCACTGTCTGAGAACGGTTGACTTTCTTCATTGGCTCTCATGTCAGCCGCAAATTTCGTATTACGTATATTAGGGTTAGACTTTTCTTCTTCTTCTGCCATATCCATCGTAAATTCTTCAAGACCGCTCATGTCTTCATCTTCATAACTGCTGTTTTTATTTGATGAAGAATGTTCTTCGTGTTGTATTTCATCTTGCGGACCGGCAGCGACTTGTTCTACAACAGGTGCTATTGCTGGTTCTCCCGCATCAATTTCTTCTAAATTAAATGATTCTGTGTCAATATTTTCTATGTCGTTCATGTCAATATTATCGAAATTGACATCTTCAGCTATATTGTCAAGAGTTAAATCTGATAACTCTTGTTCTGCTTGAATTTCGTTTGAATTATCCGTAATATCAGCGGGTTCTTCAAAATTTATTTCTTCCGCAACGCTATCAAGACTTTGCATAGGCTCAGGCGTAACTTCTTCTATTTCTGCAAATGCTGAACCGTCATCAAGTTCTAAATTAGGCAGTTCTCCAAGAGGTTGCTCAAAATTGATTTCCTGAGCAATATCATCAATAGGTTGCAGAATTTCTGTTTCTGTTCCTTCAGCAAATTCGGAATTTGTATTATCATCAAGTGAAAAATCGCTATTTGCATCTTCTGAAAAATTGCCTGTTTCTTCTGCGTTAATATCATTTTCTGTGTTATTCAATTCGTTTTGTTTTTCCGCTTCTTGCATTTCTTCAAAAAATGGCATTTCTTCGTCAGGTACAAGTTCAGGCAAAGTTAAATCAATTTGCGGTGTATCGAAGCTTTCAAGCAATTCTCCATTATCAATATCTTCTATATTAAATTCATTTTCGACTGTATTGCTTATTTCGCTATCGTCGTCAGTTTCATTTTCTGTTTTAATTTCTTCAATTGTTTCTGTATTATCAGGTTGCGTGCTAAAATCTTCATCAACGTCGAAAGGTTTTATTTCTTCAATGTCGGTATCGGCAATTTCCTCCGTAATATCTTCTATTGAGAGGTTTTCACTTATCTCGTCAGGTTTAATCTCAGAAGAAATATCAAAATCTTCAAAAGAAATATCACTGTTGTTACCTGTTTCTTCAAGATTTTCAGCTTCAGCAAATGTTTCGAGTTGTTCATCTGAATCAATTTCTAAACCTGGTTCAATATCCTCTAGTTGCGTAAAATCGTCGGTTGCAAGATTTGCAAGGTCTTCATCAGAAGGCAGAGGTTCTAATAAATTATCTCCTAATTCGTTATCGCTCAAGTTTTCTAAATTTTCAATACTTTCAAATTCACTAAAATTGTCAGTACTGTCATTTGTTTCAGGTAGTTCTTCAAATTCACCCTCAATTATATTTTCATTATCTGGCATGATATCATCCTTATTATCGTCAATAAAATCTTCTACAAAATCATTTGCTGTTATTTCTGCAAGTTCATCTAAATCTACTTCTCCAAAATCAGCTGTGCCGTCATCATTTTTGTACAATTGCTGAGCACCCAATATATCTAAAACGGAGTCGCTTAATATTTCATCAGTATGTGAAAGTTCCGTAGAAATCTTTTCAAAATTTTCAAAATCTTTGAACATGTCCCGAAGTTTTGAACTTCTTTTTAATATTGAATAAAGATATAATTTTTCTTTATTTAAAATATCCTTATCAATAAAATTAACCAGCAAGCCTTCAGCTTTTATAATTTCGTTTTCTGACGGTTCTGCATATTGGCGACTTTTTCCGTTTTTTAAAACATTTTTTAAGCTGTTTTCATTATATAAATTATTTGATGAAATGAAATAATATTTGCCGTCAGTAACAGACTTGTCAACTTCTTCTGGAGAAATTGCTCCCAAGAAATCCGCACTCATAAAATCTTGAGCCAGTATTATAAATATATATATATCAGGAGTAATTTCGTAATCAAAATGAGACTTCGGTATACAAACCGAATTTGCGTCTTTTACTACTCTAACGTCAACTTTTATACCGTTTTCTGTTGTAATATCAGATATATCAATGTCTTTTAGTACAGCAGGAATTGTATACATGCTGTTAAAATTATCAGATTTTATACCTAAAGAACTAAGATATTTTATACCTAATCTTGCACCTAGTACATTGGCAAATGCTCTTTTTTCAATGTTATCATCAACATTTTTGGCAATAATTGCAGCATCGTTTAGATCATCAACAGTTATATCTATAAAATTTTCATTATCAAATATACTCATAATGTTCCCTTACATATATTTAGATTACACGAGATATAAAAATATTCCAAAAATAATGTAAAGATTTGTTACACATGTGTTAGAAAAATGTCAATTTTTTCCGAAACGGATTTTTTATATCTGTGTGTATTACATAAATCGGAGGTTTTATAATAATGATTACAGGAATTCAACAAACGCAAGACGTTAATTTTACAGCACTTGGTGCAGGAAGAAGAGCTCAACAAGCACATATTCCACAAGGTGGTGCTGATACTGTTGAATTGTCAGCTAAAAAGTCAAAAGTTAAAAAAGGTATTTTTGCAGCTATTGCAACTGCTGTTGTTGCTGCAGGCGCATTGTTCGGCTTAGTAAAAACAGGTAAATTGCAAAAAATTGAAAATCCACAAGGAATTATGGATAAAGTGAAAAATGTAGGATACAATATCGGTTCATACGTTGGTAAAGGCGTTGACAAATGTGCTGAATCAAAAGTTGGTTCATGGATTAAAGAAAAAGGCTCAGCTGTAATCGACACAGTTAAAGGCTGGTTCGGTAAAAAAGCATAATAGTAATTTAGATAAATTGATAAGTTTTTATGTAATACAATAAAGCAACGGTGTATGCCGTTGCTTTTCCTTTGTATTTTTATCAATATAAATGTTAAGTATTGTTAACATAAATTCTTATTTTATGGCAATAATGTCAGCAAAAAATACTTTATACACATGTAAGGTTTTGGTATAGGAGGTTTTTAAAAATGGTTTCAGGTATTCAAAACGTATCTTTCTACGGTGAAATTCCGGCTGCAGAAGGTGGTACAAGAGTTGTTGTTGTAGGTCCGCCAAGAAGAAAAGAAGATTTGCCGGAAGATACTGTTGAATTATCTACTAAGAAAAAAGATAAAGAGGAAAAAAGTCTTTTAAACTCAACATGTGATGTTATTGGCAAAGGCGTAAAATCATTTGTAGATTTGACAGTTAATGCTTTTGCAAAGGCTGGTAGTGAAGTTTTGGTTGATAGAACTATCGGAAAAATAACAGGAAAATAGATTATTAAATATTATGTATTATAAAAAAGCGGCGTATTATGCCGCTTTTTTTATATGAATTCCGATAGAATTAAATTACTTATTAAAAAACCGTTTATAGACAATTTATATCCTATGTCAGTCTTGAGTATATGACCGCTATTGAGGTATTTTTTCAGTATATTTGAGTATTTATTGTCAAAATTGATGTTGTATTTTTTATCAATTAACTTTGTGTTAAGACCTTCGCTGAGCCTAAATCCTAGAAAAATTTCTTCCTGAAGTTTTTCTTTTTCTGTTTCTGTATGTCCATAGTCTTTTAATAGCGGATTCTCTATGTATTTTTTTATATCAAAAGCATTTGCATATCTTATACCGTTCTCGTAACCATGTGCTGCACAGCCAAATCCGCAATATTCTTTGTTTTTCCAGTAATTAGTATTGTGTTGTGATATATATTTTTTATTTATAGCAAAATTACTTATCTCATAATGTTCGTAATTATTCAATGTCTCGCATGCCAGAAGATACATGTCTGCTTGTAAATCATCATCAGGTAAATTTTTAGGTATATTTTTTCCAAAAACAGAATTTTCTTCAATTTTTAATCCATAAAGGGATATATGTTGAACGTTCATTTTTTTTATGGTTTTTAAATCACTCTCAAACCTGTTTAAAGTTTGGTTTGGGAGTCCGTATATTAAATCAACCGAAATATTTTTAAAACCGACATTTTTTGCATTTTCAATTGCTTTTAACGCAGTGTTTGCATCGTGATTTCGCCCTATTTCTTTTAAAATATTATCATTAAGAGATTGTATTCCTATACTAACTCTGTTTATTCCAAGTTCTAACAGTAGTTTAAGGTATTCAATGTCTGCTTCTTCAGGATTAAGCTCAAATGTAATTTCAGGGTTTTCTTCAAATTCAAATTTATTTATGATTTTTTCGACATGATTTATAGGAAGTAATGAGGGCGTTCCACCGCCAAAGTAAAGGGTGGATAAAAGATTTTTTTTGTAATTTACATCAATATCTTTTAGTAAAGATATTATATAGCCTGTTTCAAGTTTTGTATTACAGGTTGAGACAAAGGCACAATAGAAACATTTTTTTTTACAAAAAGGTATATGTATGTAGGCACTCTTTGGAAGTTCCATATTATTCCTCAAGTAGCTCTTTTTTTATTTCCGTCGCAACTTCTAAGGCAGAATTTTTATCGGAAAGTAATTCTTTAACAGATTTTAAACCTTCAATTTGTTTATTTCTAACTTCTTCATCATATATCAGTTTTTCAATATTATATGCAATAAAATCAGGTCTAACAGATTTTTCTATAATTTCAGGGACAATATCCTTTTTGGCTATTATATTAACCAAGCAAACTTTTTCTATACATCTTACAAGCAAATATATCAGATAAAACAGGTAAGGACCTCTGTATGCGATAATCATAGGAGTATTATATAACGCTGCCTCAAGAGCAACCGTTCCTGAGGCTAAAATCAAAGCATCAGAAACGCTCAGCAAAGCCTGATTTTCTCCTTGTATAAATTTGAAATCAGTATCGTGAAAAAATTTTTTATATTGACTGTCTGAAATACTTGGAGCCTGTGAAAATACTATTTGTATATCTGGGTGCATTTTTTTTAGAATTTTTGCTGCGCCAATGAAAACTGACATTAAATTTTTTAATTCAAAAACTCTTGACCCTGGAAAGACAGATACAAGTTTTTTATTTACATCCAAACCATGTCTTTCAAAAAATTCGTTTTTATCAGCTTTCTCAGGAATTTGGCTTATCAATGGATGTCCGCAGTATGTTGTTTTTATTCCGTAAGATTCATACATTTCTTTTTCAAACGGAAATATACAAAAAACTCTGTCTACATATTTTTTTATTGTTTTAATGCGCCATTTCCTGCTTGCCCAAACTTGCGGCGGAATATAATAATTAGTTTTTATACCTTCTTTTTTTAAATGTTTTGCCATTTTAAGATTAAAAACACCATAATCAATAAGGAGTACCAAGTCAGGTTTAAACTCATTTTTTAGATAATTTATAAGTCTTACTCCTAATCTTAAATGGTTCCAGACAATTTTTGGTGTCATGCCCATTGCAGACATTTTTGAATGGTCAGAAAATAATTTTATGCCTAAATTTTTTAAATTTTCTCCTCCGACTGCCTCAATTTCAATATTCGGTGAAATTGTTTTTAAATGCCTTACAACATTAGCAGCATGCATGTCACCAGAATATTCGCCTGTAATAATAAATAATTTTTTCATATTTAAACAGCCATGATAATAATTTTATTTTTATTTGCAAAATCTACAACTTTTTCTTGTTCTACAATAATTGTTTCGTTTGCTTCAACAGCAAGAACAGAAAGTTTAAATTTGCGCATGATTTTAAGAGTATTTAATCCAACAGCAGGTATATCAAAACGTTTATCCTGAGCAGGTTTTGAAACCTTGACGACAACCGCACCCTTTTTTGCAATTCTTCCTCCGCGTTCGATACACTTGTCAGTACCTTCAATAGCTTCAACGGCCATAATCATTTTATCTTTTACGACAACGGATTGACCTATATCGAGTTTACCCATTTCTTTTGCCATTGAGTATCCGTATTGAACGTCATTTATTTGTTCTTCCGTAGGTTTTAAATTTCCCAAAACACCTGCAGGAATCATTAAATTTTTTATAAAAAGAGTTTGGTCTAAAACCGTTACTCCAATTTTTTCTAATTCAGCGACAATTAAAAGCATAACTTGATCATCATTTAACTTTTTGGCTGCTTTTAAAACTTCTAATGCTTTTTTATCAAATTTTGGTCTTTTTAAAATAAGTCCTTTGTGAACTTTTCCCAAAAATGTTAGTTGCTTAATTTCTTCGTCCTGTAATATTTTTTGTATTTTCAAAACTTCTCCCGGAGCTGCGGAGTATACTTTTGAACATACTTTTTTTAAACTTTTGTAATTATCATTTGATAATGAAATGCATATAACTTCCAAGCCGTTTTTTGCGGCATTTTCTGCCATAATTACGGGTAATTGCCCGTCACCTGCTATTAGAGCTTGTTTTTGTTCAAGTAAAATAGACATGATTTTTCCTCATACTTCTTTTGTAAACAATTATAACATAAATAATAAATTAAAAAATAATTTTTCAAATTAGCGCAATTTTTTTTTAGAAAATGTTTTTATATTATTGAGGATATTGTAGATATACATGTAAATGTAAACAAAACTTAAAGAAACGATGAAAATTTTTAAAGTTTTTTCAATAATATCCGATATTAAGAGCAAAAAGGAGTTTATATGGCAGACGTAGATATCAAGTTGAATAAACCGAAAAACTTTGACGCTAAGAAGATTGCAAACAAGAAAGTTTTAGGTGTTAAAGTTTTAAGTTCATCACAACAAAAAAAGGTATACGAAGGTTCTGATGGTATAAAGAATGCTCAGGGTAAAATTGCAGAGACTCAGGATCAAATTGATGATGCTGCTTATGAATGTGATGAAGCTGAGGACACAAAAGAAGGTGCAGAAGATAAAGAAGATGCAGCTCCTACAGAAGATGATATGACGGATTTATCTTCTCATATGGATTCGTCAAGTGCTGTTGCTAAAGGACATGTTGAAACTCTTGAGGCTGCACAGGAAGAAATGGATGAGTATTATTCGACTGTAATAGAAGAAACTGAAGCTCAATATGAAGTAATGAGTGAAGGTTCTGATGAGCTTGATTCAATAAATGAAGAAATGGATAGCTTGATGGAAGAACTTGAATCTGCTGAATCAGGTTCAGGTTCGGCAGGTCCTTCAAAAGCTCCTTCAAGGGCACCAAAAGCTCCTCAATCATCTTCAGATGAAAATAATTCAGACGGCATGGGTGGTACTGTTGATGAAAATTTTGACGGAACAGGTTCAGGTGTAAATTCAGCTTATACTTTGACAACAGCTACTGAAGCTCAAGAAGATCAACAAAACGGAACAGGTTCTGCTGCTCCTGGACGAAGAAATGCTCCTGCAAGCAACAATTCTGGCTCAGCAACAACTAATACTTCTACTTCAAGCAATTCTGCATCTTCTTCATATACTAGTTCTTCAAGCTCTAGTTCAAGCAGTTCCGGAAGCGGAAACAGATATGAAAGTCTTATAAACCAAGTAAATACAAATGCTGCAAGAGCTGCGCAACTTTCTTCAAGTATACAGTCTGCAAATGATTCTGCAACTGATGCTTCAGATGCAGCTAATGAATATTTAGCCGGTGTTGGCGGTAATGCGGATGCTATTGCTCAACAAGGTGAAGCAGAAGCAGATAAACACGCTGATGCAAAAGAATTTGCTCAAAAAACATCTGAAGTTGGTAAGGTCATGCATTATGCAGGCGTCGCAACTGAGACGGTTGGTGTTGGTCTACAGGCTGCAGGTGTTGCAACTACAACAGCAGGTGCCCTTTTAGATGGTATAGGTACTGCGTTGTGTTCATTAGGGGCACCGTTATGCGCTGTGTTCGGAGCTGGTACTCCTATTGTTACTGGCGGAACTGTGACTATGGTTGAAGGTACCGCTACACTTGGCTCAGGTACTGCATTGGGTAATGCCGGTATTGTTACAAGTAATGTTGGTAAAGGTATTAAATATGCTGGCTCAGGATTACAAGCTGTTTCTAGCGCAACATTAACAGGTGTTGCTATAGCAGAAGGTGATTGGCGTGGTGCTGTTACAAATGCTATTGGTACTGTTGGTAATGCAGCTTCTTGTGTTGGCGGATTAGCTGATTCAATTGGTAAAATCGGTGAGGTTGCCGGTAAGTCTATGGAAACTGCAGCTAAGGTTGCAGAAGTTGCAGGTACTGTTGGTAAATATGCATCTGTGGCTAATGATGCCGTAAATACAGCATTTAGTACTATGGATATGGCTGAGGCAATCAAAAATGGTGATACTATTAGTGCTATTTCAAGTGGCTTTGGCGCTCTTACAAGTGGTATATCTTGTGCTAACGGAATTAATGGTCTTGGCGGATTCGGCAAAGATGGTGCAAAGACTAAAGCTATAAGTAACATTTTAGATAAGACAGGTAAGGGTATTTCTGTTGCTCAAGGTACTTTAAATACGGCTGTTGCTGTAAGTGAGGGCAGAACTTTAGATGCTGTAACAACTGGTATAAGTACAATAGGTACAGGACTTTCAATCAGTGATAAAACTAGAAATGCAGGTAGCATATTAACAGGCGCTGTTGGTATGACAACTTCAGGTATTACTACCGTAAAAGCTATTCAGAATAAAGATACCTTCGGTGCCATAGATGGAGCTATTGCTTTCATGGGTTCTGCAGGTCAAGTTGCAGGCGGGGCAAAAGGTCTTTCTACTCAAGTACAAGAAGCAAGAGATACAAGACAAGCAGAAGCTAGATACAATAATAAAAATAGTAAACTTGGAAGTGATATTGCAAAAATTGATGATCAGTTGAAAGATGAAAAATTATCTCCTGAAAAAAGAGAAGAATTACAAAAACAAAAAGAAAATCTACAAAAAGAAAAAGATGGTCTAAGTGTAGATGGACTGAAATCAGATATAAAAGCAGAACGCGAAAAAGAAAAAGCAGATAAGAAACAAGCAAAAGCAGATAAGAAACTTGATGCAAAAGCTGAACGTGCTGCTGAACGTGAACTCGCAAACGATCCTGAATTTAAGAAATTATCTAGTGAAGAGCAAGAAGCTAAGAAACAAGCATTAAAAGCTGAGAAAAAAGCTGAGCTTGAAGCAAAACGAAATGAAAAGGCTGAAGCTAAAGAAGCAAAGGCTAAAGCTAAAGAACAAGCAAAACAAGACAAATTAGCTGAGCTTCAAGCTGCTGGTGATGCTCATGTAAATAGAATAGCAGCTGATGCCGCTGAAAAAGTTGAAAAGTTTGACGAAAAAATTGAAGCAAAACAAGAAGAAATTAAAAAACAACAAGAAGAAATTAAAAAACAACAAGAAGAAATTCAAAAAGAAAAAGAAAAAATCGAAAATAGCATTGGCTTAACAGAAGATGATAAGAAGGATGCTATCAAGAAATTAGAAACAATGAGTAAAAAATTAGACGCTAAAAATGAAAATTTAGACGCTAAAAGTAAAAAATTAAAAGCTAAAAGTGAGAATTATCATGAACAAATAGATAATTATATTGAAAGTCGCCAAAAGGCTGTAGATGAGAGCGTAAAAGCCGCTGATAAAATGCTCCATGAAGGCTTTATTGAAAAAGCTGAAAGATATACTAAGGCTGCAGCACAATCATTCGGTAATATAGTTTCAATGAAATCTGATTGGGATAATATGTCAATAAATCCAAAGAATAAGAATGCCGATAACGATGATAATGGTGATGGCAGTACTTCAGCTAATGGGACTACTCTTTATAACGGAAAAACAAAAGAAGAAATTCAAGCTATTCTTAGAAATTTCCGCAGATATACTTATTAACATAAAAAAGCAACCTCGCAGAGGTTGCTTTTTTGTTAGTGCATTTTAATATAGAGATTTTGTTTTGTTACATTTTGCATGCTTTTTGCTTAAATAGTATAATTTTTTTATGTTTAGGTATTACAAAAAACATGCGCCGTATTTATTTTTGTTGCCTGCAGCATTAGTCTTGCTGGTATTCTTTTTTATACCTTTTTTTCAAACAGTTTATTTTAGTTTTTTAGATTATAAAAGTGATATTTATACTCCTGTCTTTGTTAGTCTTAATACTTACAAACAGTTATTTCATTCCGCAATTTTTTACAAAGTAATGTTTAATACATTTTTGTATTTGTTTATTGCTGTTCCTATATTGGCTATTGTACCCTTGTTTATTGCGATTTTGATAAATCAAAAGCTAAGATTTTTAACTTTATATAAAATACTAATTTACTTACCAGTAATTGTTTCAATTGTTGTTGCGGCAATTGCTTTTAAGTGGCTTTATGCTCAAACTGGTATATTGAATTATTGTATGGAAACGCTAGGTTTAAACTCTATCGGGTGGCTTACGGATACAAAATTTTCGTTAATATCTGTGATTATAGTAACGATATGGAAGGGTATCGGTTACTATATGATGATATATCTTGCCGCGTTAATGAGTGTTCCAAACGAGTTATACGAGGCATGTGATATAGATGGTGCAGGATTTTTCAGAAAACACTTGACTGTAACTATACCGCATATCATGCCAACGATTGCTCTTGTTACAACAATAAGTGCAATTTCTGCGATGAAGGTCTTTGCTGAAATTTATGTTATGACAAAAGGTGGTCCGCTAAATTCAAGCAAAACGATAGTTTATTATATTTACGAAAGAGCCTTTGAAAATTTAGACTTGGGTTATGCATCAGCTCTTGCTGTTGTTCTTCTTATTGTAGTAATGATTTTTTCTTTAATTAACATTTTATTCTTTGAAAAGAATAAATATCAAATATAACATAGCTTATTATAGGCATATTATACTGGTAAAAATTATTAAAATTTCCGCAAATAATTTAATATGCATGTTACCAATATTATTTTTTGCAGTAAAAATGGGCCCGGAGAGACTCGAACTCTCACACATCGCTGCGCCAGATCCTAAGTCTGGTGCGTCTACCAATTTCGCCACAGGCCCACGTTAATGTATTAAATTGTCAAATATTATATAAGTAAATTATCGCAAAATATAACTATTGTCAATATTTTTGTAGTATAATCTCTATGTATTTTGTTTTAAGGAGCTAAAATGGCAGATATTTTTGAGGAATACAAAAATCTAAAATCTTTTGAAGTTGAATTTTTTGACGATGTATATATGCATAGAATTATGTGTAAAATTAAAAATATCGAGCCTGACAGAATGTTAATATATTCGGAAAACTCTAAAACAGGAGATGTTAAGCCAAAAGCAGGTACAAACTTGACCTTAAATGTTTATTCCGAAAATGGCATATATAACTCTTTATCAAGAGTATCAGAAGTACATGAAGAAGACGATATAACAATTTATGCTATATCATACCCGTCTCAAAATAAAGTTACGCAAAGACGTGAATATTTCAGAGCAAACCTGAAAATTCCTTATGTCATGACTGTAAAAAGAAAAGATAAAGAAGAAATTATTGAAGGAGAAACTGTTAATATATGCGGTAAAGGTATTTGTATTCAAACGAACAAGCCTTTTCTTCCTTATGAAACAATTGATTTAGTAATAAATTTTAAAAATCATACAGTTAAAACCAATGCAGAATATGTTTATTCAAGAACAATTGCGCAAAATGGCAGACCTGCTTTTCAGCATGCCTTTGTTCTTACAACTATTGAGCAACAAGATATTGATTATATCGTCGGACAGTGCTTTTTGTACCAATTGTCATAAATTTTAAGCTATTTTTTGACTTTGTAAAAAATATCACTAATATATTAGTGTAGTTAATGTAGACAAAGGTACATAGGATAGCGTATGAGATTGTTGAACAGATTAAAAATGCTCGAAGGTCAATACATGTTTATCAAGTGGGTTGGCGGTTGTGAGTACGTTAAGCTGATAAATGCGGCACTTGATTTCTATGAGTTTAATATTATTGATATTGAAACCATGGAGTATAAAGAAACAATAATGATTAGACCGAATTTGTTAATGGAAATAACGTTTGGCGGACCTGACGTTCAAAGAGTTTTGGCAGAAATGTGCTGTAATATCAGTCATAACTGATTTATTAAATATTAAAGCTCTTTCTGCTGCCTTCTTCGTGGTAGATTGTGCTTCCGCAGAATTCTTCCGATATTTTTAGAACAAATTCTCGTCCTGCATCAATTTGAGCAAGCATATACTCTTTGTTTGCAGTATGTTTTAACTTTACAATTACATTTTGCATCTTATTTTCAGGTACAAATAATGATGCGGATTCATTGTCTAATAAAGCCGCCATTTCAGTATCGTTTGTATTGCAATCTCTAATAATATCAAAATAGTTGCCTTTTAATGCCATTATCCTACCTGAAAATAATGGTCTTTCAGTTTCTCCTCTGAATAACGATTGAGGCTTGAAGTTACAGCGCATAGTAAAACTATAACAAACCCAAAAAATATTAACGACTATTGCCGGAACATCTGTGCCAATTTCGAACCAAATGTTTTTAGTTGCAACTCCTCTTGCCGCAAATGATTGTTTGACGCTTTCCGTAAAAGCTTTTGCTGTTGCAGCCATTGATGCAAAGATTTCACTGCAATTTTCATTTGCATGTTGATAATCACAAAATTGCTTATACATTTTTGCGGTTATTAAGGAAACCCTCTCTTTAATAATTGGAGAGTAATTGTCTGAATTATCAAAGCTGTAACTGTTACTCATTTTCTTAATTTTACTACAAATTTACTCTAACGTAAATATTATATCCGCATGTAATGTATTTATAAATACAAGACATGATGTATTTAAAATATTACATAAATCTAATATACGCCCGATGGGATTCAAACCCATGACCTTCAGGTTCGGACTCTGACACTCTATTCAACTGAGCTACGGGCGCACGTTTATAAATTTATTATAGTATTTTAAATTTCTTTTTTAAATTTTATTGTAAAGTTTTGTAAATATATGATTTAAAACCCTAAAGTTTTCATTAAAAATGTCGATATATAATCTGTAAGGGAAATAAATT